>JAZKYW010000180.1:0-10598 GCA_045612325.1 Candidatus Limiplasma sp.
GCCCGAGAACTACACCTATGACGATCTGCTGGGCTACGTTCCCAACGATCCCGCCTACGACCGCGCTGCCAAGTACGGCGAGAACCACGGCAACCTGTTCAACTCCCTGCAGAACCCCAACTTCCGCAAGGTTTACGACCCCGCTCAGTACAATTGGGCCGACTCTATGCCCATGTACAAGACCGGTGGCTACAGCCGCGTGAAGCTGCCCGTTACCACCGCTTCCATGGCCAAGTACTGGACCGCTATGGAAACCCTGCGTGAGACCACCTTCATGGCCATCATCAAGGGCGAAGTTGGCATCGAAGAGTATGACGCTTTCGTAGCTCAGTGGTACTCCATGGGCGGCGAAGTTATCACTCAGGAAGCCAACGAGTGGTACCACAGCCTGTAATTTCTGACGCAAGTCTGAAAACGGCATAACCACGGAGGAGCACGTGAAAACGTGCTCCTCTTTTTGTATGCTTTATCATAAAACATCCACCAAAAAAGCTGATGTAAGAGAAAAGTTTGGCTGAAGAAAACAGAGTGAAGCAGAAAAAGAAGCAACATGAATGCCCGGCAACTTGCAAGAAAATGATCGCTTGCGAGTTGCCGGGCATAATTTGTGTTTGACTATGTTTCAAAGTTTCTAGATACCGAGTTTGAAAATGAGCCCTGAATGTGATGGGTATAGCTGGTGCTTTAGCCTCTTGCTTCTTTCAGGGCAGGCCATGTAAGCGCAGCGTAGTAGCGATGGCCTTCGGGGCCTACTTCCAGTCGGCAGCGCTCGGGGCAGCCTGCAGCCTCATATACAACCTTGGCTACTTCCAGCTGCTCCTGTGCGCTTTCAAGCGGGAAGCTGCGGTCAAGCTTGCCGTAAATGGATACAAAGGGTCGGGGTGCGACCATGGCTGCTAGGTCACCCATGTCGAAATCACGAGCCACACCGGGTGCATAGTTGCACATGCAGTGCTGCTGTACGCCGATGGAGGCAAGATAGCCGCAGAAAGAGCAGCAGGGCATACAGGCGGCAATGCGTGTATCCATGGCAGCTGCGTAAATGCAGGTGGTGCCGCCGCCGGAGTTGCCGGTGATGCTCACATTTTTGCTGTTGACGGGGAAAACGCCGCTTTCCAGCAGGTCAATAGTGCGCATGACATCATGTACGCGCTCGCCGATGAGAGAGCGGCCCAACAGCAGCGCAGTGGAAACAGGCAGATTGCAGGCGGGGCCTTTCTCGGTGCCGCCGCATTCACCAAAAGCGCGCTGCTCCAGCGTAAGCGCGGCATAGCCTTCGCGCACAGCCTGCTGCGCGTAGTCGCGGTCGCCTGCGATATCATCAGCATCGCCTTCGTAAAGAGGTCTGCCGAGGGAAATGTGCATGCCTGTGGCGTGACCCTGCAGGCAAATCATCACAGGGGGATTTTCAGCGCCATGAGGCACCAGAAGATGTGCCGCAGCACGATAGCCGGGCTCGGTCTGGAAAGTGAAACGGTATTCGTGGTAGCCGTTTTCATCGCGCTCCCATTCGATGGCAAGCTCGGGCTCGCAGCAGGGGATTTCATCCATGCCAAGCACAAGATAGAGCTGCTCGCGGGCTTTGGTCTGCCATGCGGTTACATCACCGCCGTCATAGCGGAAACGAGGCGTCCTTTTCAAAAGAGATTCATGCAGTACCTGAGGAAACTGGGTAGCCATAACTGCTCATCCTTTCGGTTGGTGAATGCGGAAGCGCACGCGCAGGTCGTGCTGCTGCTTGATGGGGGTAGTCCAGCGCATGTGATACTGAGTGGGCATGGTAACGTGATACGCTTCAGGCTGACCTTCGTTGAGGTCAACGTCAAAGCGGTCAGTGACAGAAGGATTTGACAGATTGCCGCTTTCGGGAATGATTTCCAACTGCCATCCGCTGCGGGCGAGGGACATGGAGTTGCCCGTGATGGTAGGCTCGGAGAGACTGTGCAGCAGATAATCGAGCTTGCGGGGAGCGTCAAGTTCGACGTGGTCGGTCACGATAAGCTCATCGTCACACAGCTCGAAGGAACGTGTCCAATGGGTGATGTGCTCGTAAGCGTCGCTCGGGTCGATTGCGCCGCGCAGCACGCCGTCGGCATCATCGCGTGCGTACAGCACTTTGCCTGTAGCAACGTGCGAAAAGGTTGGCTGACCTTCGCCATCCACAAGGAGGGTGTTGTGCGCTTTGGTGGCGTTTGTCCATTCGAAGTGATGCTTCGTGCCGTACTGGCGGCCGAAATAGCCGCTGGGGGATAGAAGCGCGGTGCCGCCTGCCATCAGTGCGAAGCTGCCCTGGTCTGCGTGCTGGTGGCTGACCGAGCCAAAACGGCTCGCACGGGCAAGCAGCGCGATAGCTTTGTCGGGCTGCTCGGGTGATGTGTGCAGGCTGATAAAACCGCTGTCAGGGAAGGCGCAGGCACGGGTGGTCGGCCCGCCGAGCGAGTGCTTTTCGGGCTGTCCTTCGGGGAGGAAAACATCCAGCAAATGAAGCTTGAAAATCTCCTGTTTCTGCGCCTGCTCAGACCAACTGCGCAGAAGTTCGCTCCCGAAGCGTTCGGCGTACAGATGATAGGGATTTTGCGCAAAAAAGCCGGGCCATTCTGCATCATCGGGCTTACACCAGTATCCGTCCGAGAAGGGGTGGATTTCCCAGTTGGGCGGGCAGAAATGCTGCAGATAGCGCACATAACGCTGGTAGAAAGGTCTCTTCAAAAAGCTGATGCCGCTGAAACGCTCAACAGCCACAAAAAACGGCAAAAACCATTTGGTATAGCTGGTGGCATAGAAAGTGCCTTCTGCCCAGCCGCCATCCGGACCGCCAAAGTAGGGGAAAATACCGCTGTATACGTCCACAGCATAGTCAAGCCAGCGGATGAGCACATCCTCAGGAACGACACCTGTGCCTTTGAGTACCATGGCTGCTTCGCCAAGGTAGGCGGGAAGGCGTCCTGCATGAGAGTCGCCCGGGTTTTCGCAAAAATCCAGCCGATTCAGGCGGCGTTCGCATTGGTTGGCATAAAGCGCTACCGTACGCGCAACAAAAGTGCGTTCTTTCTCGGTGAGCAGGTCATAGCACAGGTCAAATGCAGCAGGCAGACAGCGCGCGTGGCTCAAACCGATTTCATCACCCCAGGGGCCTTCCAGAGAACAGGGGCCTTCGCTGCTCCAATCACAAATAGTGAGCAGCAAGTTTCGGGCGTGAGAGGCGGCCTGTGCATCCTTCAGTAGGTGATGACCCAAAGCGCAGGCGATAAGGTCACGGTCGCAGTAATCGCGGTGCCTGCCGAAATACTCGCGGTAGGGCAGCGCATCGGGGTCGCGGTGGTAGCGGGGCGGCTCGGGCATGCCGTGCTCAATGGCGAGGCGGATATTGCGTCTGAGTGTATCGAGCGCATTCGCATGGGTGGCGATGAGGGAAGGAATATCTTCCGCAAAGAAGAGATGACGCGGACGAACAAGCGGTACGGAATCGAAAATCGCTTTTGCATCCGGACGCAGCCATTGCACGGCTTCTTCGGCAATGGAGAAGGGTATCCATCCGCGTTCGGCGTTTTCGGTGGACAGATTCCATTCGTATGTACCGGGCGGCAGGATGATATCGGGGGTGATGAAGTTGCGCTTGGTCTCACCCTGCCAAACGGTTTGACCGGCCCTGCGCACGGTCACGGCGTAGTCGGCTGCGTTATCTTCATACAAAAAGCAGAAGGTCGGCGGCGTTTCATACATGACCTCATTCATACGCGGAGACGGGAAAACCTGTCCGCCCTTGGTGCGCTGCTGCTTAAGCTGTTTCAACGTGCATTCTCCTTGCTGAACCAGTGGTAATCGCCCGTTTCGGGGTCGATGCGTCCAACCTGACGGGCGGGAACACCTGCCATGATGGCGTGATCGGGGGTGGATTTGGTAACAACGGCGTTTGCGCACACAAGATTGGCACGGCCGATTTTAACGCCTGCGGTGACAGTCACGCCCGCCGCAAGCCAGCTGCCTTTGCCGATGACGATGGAATTGTCGTAATCGTTATTGGTGCGTGCACTGAAACAGCCTGTGGCGGGATCGAATTTGTGGTGCCCTGCGGTAAGCGCGCAGTGCGGGCCGATGAGAACATCATCCTCAATGGTTACAGGGCCGTTGATATAGCTGTACAGACCGATAAAAACATGGCTGCCGATGGCACTTTTATCAGGCACACGAATGATGGCGCCCGGAGCAACCAGTACCTGCCTGCCGCCAAAGCCCAGCAGCTCGCCGCGAAGCGCATCATCGGGGCCGTTGTCAGATTCGTTGCAGTATTTGGTAAGCTGAGCAAACAGCTCATCGCTGATATCGATCTTTGGCATGTGGATTTTCTCCTTAGGCAAATTGCTTCCATTATTATAGCCCAGTTGGCGTTTGAGAGCAAGAAAAAACCGCTTTAGAACATCCGAAGCGGTTTTGAAAATGAGGTTGATATCGTCAGGAAGAGCAAGCTCGCCAGGGAAAAGAGTGAGTGCGGAGAACGTTACGTACGCTTTTGTATAGTGCTTTTTCAACAATTGTTTGCAACATTCATATCAAATATGTTAAACTGCTACCGTTATCTGTATTTGCTGTGAAATAGGAGGTGCAGAAGTGTCCAAACTCAGAAGAATTTATATGCTGCGCTTTTTCGGACGTTGCTTTGCGCTTGCTGCCGCGTTGGCTGCTTGCGTATTCAAACCTGAATGGTTTGACGTGATCAACGGAATGAATTTTTTCAAAACGCTGTCTCCGCTGCATGTGCTGTGGGCGGTATGGGTGGTCGATATCATCCTTCAGCTGCTGCCTGCGAAAAACAACATTGCATTGGGCTCCAAAAAGCTTTTCGGTCAGTACTTTACCCCTGCAAGGGTCAAGCAAGATATCGAAGCTTTGAAAAAGTATATTGTATCTACCACAAAGTCGGCATACGGTATTTTTCTGATCTGGACGGCTTTGATCGCTGTGATCGGTGTGCTGCACGCCAAGGGTGTGGTCGGCAATATCGGCCTTTGCATGATCTCCATCCTTTTTTATGTGTGTGATTTGATCTGCGTGCTGTTTTGGTGTCCTTTCAGGCTGATGCTGAAAAACCGCTGCTGTACCACCTGCAGAATTTTCAACTGGGATCATGTGATGATGTTTACGCCCATGATCTTTGTTTTCGGCTTTTTCTCCTACAGCTTGCTGGTGCTGTCCTTTATTGCGTGGGGCGCATGGGAGCTGAGCGTACTTTTGCATCCCGAGCGTTTTTGGTTCAACAGCAATCAGACGCTGCTTTGCTCCAACTGTACGGATAAGCTTTGCACACAGTACTGCCACAAACTCAGGCCTGCGAATAAAAAAGAAACAAACGAATAAAAACATCGGAAGAGTCCCGTTTCGGTCTCTTCCGATGTTTTTTAGTTTTCTCTTCGTCTGCTTTTGCAGATGGGCGCGGTATGTACGCCAACGGCGCGCAGCACGCTTCTGCCTGCCATGCTTCCGTGCGATTGCACGGGCAGTGTGCGGGCGGCTGGCTGCTCCCAGTTTTCATCGGCTGCAACAAATGCGCTGTGATATTGCGGCGCGGGAAGATAACGCGTGGGAGAAGACTGTGTAGGGTGTGAGGCAGTTTCCAGCGCAGGAAGAAGGACGGCTTCGCTTGTTTGCAGGGCAGGCTGCATCCATGATTCGTTTGCCATATGAACGCTCCTTTCAGAACGGTGGTATGGGGTCTGCTTCATGCTATGAAAGGAAAGCGCAAATGTGCCGATGCACCCTTTGTGGGTGACGACATAGGATGACATGCGAAGATTTTTTCGCATCTGTCTTCAAGAAAGGAAGAGAGCCTATGAATCGTCAAAACTGCAGCTGCAGCGCTGAAAACCGTCTGCCGTGTATTGTAAGCAGCGAAATTCAGCACTCGCGCAGCGTATATCCCTGCAATACAGCCATTCGCCGCGGTACGCTCTATCCCGATATGGATAAACCCTTGTGCGGCGCTGCTGCTCCGAGCGGCTGCGCTGAGCCCACCCAGAAACAGGCGATCGGTTTTTCTGCCTGGGAGGTACGCTTGTATCTGGGTACCCATCCCAACGACGCTAACGCGCTGCAGATGTACCGCGAACTTTACGTCGCCATACCTGAAGCAAACTACGCTTGTGCGTTTGTTCCGTGCACCGCCAATGGCTGGACGTGGACGGAAGAACCCTGGCCTTGGGAATGCCAAACGAATGGATGGAGGGCATAAGCGATGTTTGTATATGAAAAGGAACTGCAATATCCCGTCAGAATCACCCGTCCTGACCCGCGGATGGCTGCAGCGATCATCAGCCAGTACGGCGGCCCCGACGGTGAACTGGGCGCCTCGCTGCGTTATTTGAGCCAGCGTTTTTCCATGCCTGACAAACGCGTACAGGGCCTTTTGACGGACGTGGGTGTGGAGGAACTTGGACACCTTGAGATCGTTGGCGCGATGGTGTATCAACTGACCCGAAATCTCAATGAAAAGCAGCTGAAGGACGGCGGCTTTGACGCATACTTTACCGATCACACGCAGGGCGTTTATCCGCAGGCTGCAGCGGGCTTCCCGTACTCGGCTGCGACCATGGCTGTCAAGGGCGACCCCATCACCGACCTGCACGAAGACCTTGCTGCAGATGCGGCGATCATGTAAGGACAACATCAAAGAAAACCGGGCTGGGACAAGCCGTTTCACAGTAGGACAAGCCCAGTTCATAAAACGAAGAGCTGTTCGGATGGCATATATGACATTGATCAGCTCTTTCAATATGCGAAAAAGCGAGGTGAACCATTTGTCTGCAACAATCATTGCCATCGCCAACCAGAAGGGCGGCGTTGGCAAAACGACCACAACCGCCAATCTGGGCATCGGATTGGCACAGGAGGGCAAGAAGGTGCTGCTGGTGGACTGCGATCCGCAGGCCAGCCTGACCATCAGCCTTGGTTATCCCCAGTCGGATACCCTGCCCTGCACACTCTCTACTCTCATGGGAAACATCATCACCGACGAATCCAACATCCCCGGAGAAGGAATCCTGCATCATGCTGAAGGCGTCGATCTGCTTCCTGCCAGCATCGACCTTGCGGGCATGGAAGTAACGCTCATGAATGTCATGAGCCGTGAAACTGTGCTGCAGCAAGTACTGGAACCGCTGAAAAAGCAGTATGACCACATCCTGATCGACTGTATGCCCTCCTTGGGAATGCTGACGATCAATTCGCTGGCAGCAGCCAACAGCGTCATCATTCCGGTTCAGGCGCAGTACCTGCCCGCCAAGGGCCTGGAACAGCTGCTCAAAACCGTTGGCAAAGTGCAGCGGCAAATCAATCCTAAGCTGAAGATCGACGGCATCCTGCTGACCATGGTGGACAACCGCACGAACTACGCCCGTGAGATCAGCGCCATGCTGCGTGAAAACTACGGCAGCAGAGTCAGGGTGTTTGCTACTGACGTTCCTCATTCTGTCCGCGCCGCCGAAATCAGTGCTGAAGGCAAAAGCATCTATGCCCATGATCCCAAGGGCAAGGTGGCAACGGCGTACCGCGCTCTGACGCAGGAGGGGATGAAGATTGAGAAGCAGCGCAGCAAAAATCAAGCTGACCTCGGTAGATGATCTGTTTTCTTCGGAGGAAAGCAGAGCCGACGCCAGCCGGGAACGAGTTGTTGAACTGCCCCTGGCAGAGATGCACCCGTTCAAAAATCATCCCTTCAAAGTGCTGGATGATGAAAAGATGCAGGATACCGCTGAGAGCATCCGGGAACATGGCGTATTGGTTCCTGCTATCGTGCGTCCAAGGGAAGAAGGCGGATATGAGATCGTCGCCGGTCACAGGCGACACTTTGCCAGCCAAATTGCCGGACTTGACACGATGCCCGCCATCGTCCGTGATATGGACGACGATGCCGCTACCATCATCATGGTTGACTCCAATCTTCAGCGTGAGAGCATCCTGCCCAGCGAACGCGCCTGGGCGTATCGGATGAAGCTGGAAGCTGTGAGGAGAAAGGCTGGACGGCCATCGAAAGAAAATGCGGGCCAACTTGACCCGGATTTCGATAATCGCCGTTCCAATGTCATTGTCGCTGAACAAGCCGGCGAAAGCGTCAAGCAGTTGCAGCGCTTCATCCGTCTAACCGAACTCATACCGTCCCTTCTGGATATGGTGGACGAGCGCAAGATCGCCTTTAACCCGGCTGTCGAACTCTCCTACCTCAAGCCGGAAGAACAGATTGAGCTTCTGGATGCTATGGACAGCGAACAGGCCACGCCCTCACTGTCCCAGGCGCAGCGGCTGAAAAAATTCAGCCAGGAAGGTCATCTGTCCATCGACGTGATGCGCGCCATCATGTCTGAAGAGAAGAAAAGCGAGCTTGACCGGGTAACGCTCACCAGCGAAAAGCTGCATAGGTATTTCCCGAAAAGCTACACGCCCCAGCAGATGGAACAGGTGATCCTGAAACTGCTGGAAGGCTGGCATCACCGCCGCCAGCAAGCCCAGGAGAGATAACGCCCACACAATCATGTGTCGGGCGTTTTTTCATACCCCGAAGGAAAGGAGGGATGAAATGTGGCTGTTTTCAGGATCGAGAAAACGAGGGATTACACCGTCATGTCCAACCATCATCTGAAAAACAAGAACCTGACGCTGAAAGCCAAGGGCCTGATGAGCCTGCTGCTTTCACTGCCGGATGATTGGGTGCATACCCTGTCTGGTCTGTCACAGATCAGCGTGGAAGGCGTGGACGCCATCCGCATGGCTGTGCATGAGCTGGAACGCGAGGGATATGTCATCCGCAATCGCATCCGGAATGAGAAAGGGCATCTGACTGAGATGGAATACGTGGTCTATGAGAATCCGCAGAAACCGGTGGTTGCTGAAGCGCCTGCATCGGCTTCTCCTACGTTGGAAGAACCTATGTTGGAAAATCCAACACTGGAAAATCCAATGCAGGGTAATCCTACACAGGACAAACCTACATTGGGTCAGCCTACACAGGAAAATCCAATGCAATTAAATACTCATAGATCAAACACTCATAAAGAAAATATTGATTTATCAATTCCTTATGCAGCAAATCCTTATCAATCAATCCCTTATCAATCAACGCCCGGGCGCGAGCAACCCAGCATGGTGGCTCAGTACAAAGCTCTGGTGCAGAGCCATATCGAATACGATGTCATGCGCGAGCAGTATGGCGAGGAACAACTGGACGAGATCGTGTACCTGATCGTGGAAGTCCTTTGCTCCAAGGCGCAATACTTCACCATCTCCGGCGAGGAGCTGCCTGCCGATCTGGTACGGGAGCGACTGCTGAAATTCAGAAGTTCTCACCTGCAATACGTTTTTGATTGCCTGAACAAGACGACCAGCCGTGTGGGAAACATCAAGTCGTATCTGCTGACCACCCTGTACAACGCTACCGCCACCATGAAAAGCTACTACGACGCCGCTGTGCGTCACGACCACCCATATCTGTTTTGCAAGGAGGATTAACCATGTCCCAGCATAAGCGCACGAAGCGCCGCTTCCCGATGGCCGCTGTTCTGGCGGTCATTTTGATTTTGGCGGGTGTTGCCGCCATCGCCGGTTCCCTGTGGATGCAGGAAAACGAGATCACTTCCGGTGCAGAGATTTACGAAGCCCTGGTCGAACAACTGAAGCTCCCATCTGGCACGGAAGAAAAGCCTGCCGAACCGCAGGACGAGCTTCCTGCCGCTGATGATTCTGCCACCGAAGAAGCTGCTGCCTCGCAGGATGAACCCGAACAGGAGCAGCCTGAACAGCCTCTTGACCAGATCTACGAGCCTGCGGTGACGGTGGTGCCGCCGCTGAATGTCCAGCCTGTTGAATCGGAGCAGCAGATCCTGCAGCCGGTGAACCTGTCCGAATCCACCAATACCACCAGCGGTGCTGCACCTGGCTTCACTGGTGCAGACCTTGCTGCCTGCAAAGCTGCCAGCAACGACTTTGCCGCATGGCTCCAGATTCCCGGCACGGATATCGACTATCCCGTGGTACTGACCAACGATGTGGAGTACTACCTGGATCACACCTTCACCGGAGAGGAAAGCATCATCGGCTGTTTGTTCTCTCTGGGGCGTACCGACTACGAAGCGCCCAGCCAGAACATTGCGATCTACGGTCATCACATGCGCCGGAGCCGTTCCACCACTATGTTCCAGCCCCTGCACAACTACAAGAAAGCCTCTTTCTGCAGCGAAAATGCCACCATCCATCTGGATACCCTGTATGGCTCCCGCAGCTACACCGTGTTCGCGGTCATCAACAAGCGCGAATCCGATTGGGATGCTTCGGCGGCGGACTTCGCCACTGTGGATGAGTATCAGGCTTTCCTGGACCGTGCGCTGGAATGGTCGCTGTACGATACCGGCGTTTCCGTCACCACGGACGATCACATTCTTACCCTGATCACCTGTGACCGCGACTTCAATTCCGAGGACGGTCAGCTTGTGGTGATGGCCGTCCAGCAGTGACCCACGACAATACAAGGAGGAACCCATGAGAAAGACAACGCTTATCAAGGCATTGGCGCTGCTGCTGTCCTTTGCCATGCTGATGACCGGCCTCCCGGCTCC
>JAZKYW010000181.1:0-3177 GCA_045612325.1 Candidatus Limiplasma sp.
CCCAGCACCATGGTGGCAGCGGCGGCGATGAGGGTATTCGACAGCGCGCCAAGGTTCATGGGATAGGTGTAGAGACGTTTGAACACTTCAAACGTGAACGTACCATCGGGGAAGAAGGCGCGAATGACCAGATATACCAGCGGCATTACCTGGAACAACACCAAAAAGTCCACGATGGCAAGGATCACGAGCCACTTGGCATTCATGTGCCAGCTGTTGTCCGCACGCAGCAGGCAGAACAGCAGCAGCACGTCAAACAGCAGCACGATGCCCACAAGGATGACCGTTTTGCTGCGGCTGAGCACCAGCTGCTCCGCCCACGATACCTCATCGCCCGCGGTCATGCCGTAGGCGGTGATGCGCGCATCGGCGCTGCGGGCGGCCTTTTTGAGACCGTTGACGTTGTCGGTGGTCAGCGGTTCGTTTTCGGCGTTCACGCTTGTCAGGAACATCTGCATCAGGATGCCGGCGCGCTCAAGGCCTTCCTCGCCATCCACCGAAGCGGCGGCAAGCTCGGGCAGGGGCGCGGTCTCATCCGCCACACCCAGCAGTACCTGTTTGCGGAAATCGGCGCGTTCTTCAGCGCCCATGGCGGCAAGCGCCTTTTTCTCCTTGGAGGATACTTTGGGACCGGCAACGGAATAGGTAACGGAAAGAAGCTCCATCGTTTCCCTTTCGGGGTCGGCGGAAGCGGTCAGATATGTTTCTGCAGCGGCAGTGCGGTCCTCTTTGGCAGCGTCCGTCCAGGCGCTGACGAGCAGTTCGCGGCTGCGCTGTTCAATGGCGGTCTTTGCAGCGGCATCCAGCCCATCCATCACGGGCAGAATGCCTGTTTCATACAGCTTATCCACTTCGGGAGACAGCTTATGGATATAACCGAACGCGGCTTCCTGGTCGAAGCCGGACTGTTCATATGCATCAATGCCCCAAAGGCCTGCGCAAACAAGCGCAGCGCCCAGCAGCAAAAAAACGAGAAGGCCGATCTTTGAGCGAATTTCGGCAGCATTCCGGGTCTTTTTTTCCACTTGTACCCGCATCCAAGGTCACTCCTCGGCAATAAGTCATAAGGGGAAGCCGCCGTAAGGGCGGCCTCCCCCTCATATGTGTAAGGAAAGTCGTTCAACAGGGATTATTCAACGGTAACGCGCTCCTGGAACTCAGTGCGGATCTCTTCGCGCTGGGTGTAGCAGCGTACCCAGTCAACGCCCATATCCTTGGCGATGAGGCCATCGGTATCAACGGAGTCATAGGGAACGTCGGTCATGCCGGCGAATACGCTGTGCATGTAGCCTTCGAGGATCAGCTTCTGGCCGGCCTCGCTCAGCAGCCAGTTGGCAACGGCTTCGCAGGCTTCGGTGTTCATGTTGGCGGACTTTTCTTCAGCAACGATCATGGCGGTGGAGGGGATGAGGATGACGCCGTCTTCGGGGTAGATGCAGGCCAGCTTGGAGCCCTTTTCCTTGCGCTCCTTCAGAACGGATTCTTCCAGGATCATAACAGCCTTGCACTCGCCGGTTTCCAGCTTGCCCAGAGCAACGGAGCCGGACTCGATCATTACGTCGTTGGCGCCCAGAGCGTCGAAGTACTCATAGCCGTACTTGTCGGACAGAGCGGCAACAGCAGCCATGGTGGTGCCGGAGGTGAGGGGGTTGCCCATGGAGATGAGGCCCTTCAGAGAAGGATCTTCCGCAAACTCCTTAAAGGTCTTGGGCAGCTCTTCGGGGGTGTAGAGCTCGGGGTTGTAGGCGATGACCATGTTGCAAACGCGAACAGGGTACCAGTAGCCGTCTTCGTCATAGGGGAAGCGCAGGATCTCATCAGCGTTTTCCACTTCAAACTGATGCAGCCATTCGCCTTCCTTCAGCTCCAGGGAGTAGGCGGGCTCGGCAACGAGCAGCATGTCGCAACCCAGAGTGCCGGTTTCCATTTCGCCGGTCAGCTTGGTCTGAAGGCTGCCGGTGCCGCCGTAGAACATTTCTACTTCCAGGTTGGGGAATTCGGCCTTCAGTTCTTCCTGCATCATGTCGATAACGAACTGATAGATGGAGGTGTAGACAACGACTTTGCCTTCAACGTCTTCGTTGACGGCGAGGGCGCTGGGCATAACGCCCATCAGCATGGCCAGACACAGGATCAGAGCAAGGATCTTCTTCATGGTTCAGGGTCCCCTTTCGTGGTTGGTTTTTATTTTTACACCGTCTTTTCGCCTCACGGTGCAAAGTACTTTATGCGCACAGGGCAGCGAATCCACATTCAATTTTTACAGAACGATCTGTCTGTTATCATTGTAGCAAAAATATGGTAAGTTTTCAATAAGCTTTTGCGCTTTATCTCTTAAACTGTTTTTACCAGCTTTTAGCTGTTTTGAAACAATAAAAAGGACAGGAAGCATTTCCTGTCCTTCAAAATTTGATTTAAGCCTTGACCTGCTTGGCAAAGGTATCGCGCAGGCCGACCGTGCGGTTGAACACGGGCTTTTCGGGGGTGGAGTCGGGGTCCTTGCAGAAGTAGCCGGTGCGCAGGAACTGGTAGGTGGTACCGTTTTCGGCGCTCAGCACGCAGGGCTCCACAAAGCCGTTGAGAATGGTGAGGCTGTTGGGGTTGAGCTGCTTGAGGAAGTCGTAATCCTTGCGGGTGAGGGCGTCCTCAGCCTCGGCGGCTTCTTCCACATCCACCACGGGCTCGACGGTCTCTTCTTCGAGAGCAGCCTGCTCCTCGCCGTCAGCAGCCAGCAGGGGCTCATAGAGGCGGGCTTCGAAGGGTACGGCGTCAATGGCAGATACCCAGTGCAGTACCTTGCCCTTGATCTTGCGGTCGGCGCCGGGGGTGCCGGAGGCGGAGTCAAAGTCCACGGTGCACTGTACTTCAACGATGTTGCCGTTTTCGTCCTTTACGCAGCCTTCGCACTTGACGATGTAGGCGCCCTTGAGGCGAACCTCAAAGCCGGGATACATGCGCTGGAACTTCTTGGCAGGTACTTCCATAAAGTCGTCGGCGTCGATGTAGAGCTCGCGGCCGAAAGTAACTTCATGAGTGCCCATCTCGGGGTTGTCGGGATGGTTTTCCATGGTGATGGTCTTGGTTTCGCCTTCGGGCCAGTTGGTCAGAACCACCTTGATGGGGTTGAGCACAGCCATGGCGCGGGCGGATACCTTGCCCAGGTCATCGCGCACGCAG
>JAZKYW010000182.1:0-2784 GCA_045612325.1 Candidatus Limiplasma sp.
GTCGCCGCCCTCCAGCTCTTCCTCTTCGTAAGCGTTGCACAGGAAGGCCAGAACCATGCGGTCCACGCCCAGAGAGGGCTCGGTGCAGTAGGGCACGAACTTCTCGTTGGTCATGGGATCCATGTACTCCATGCCCTTGCCGGAGTGGTTCTGGTGCTGGGTGAGGTCATAGTCGGTACGGTCGGCAATGCCCCACAGCTCGCCCCAGCCGAAGGGGAACAGGAACTCGAAGTCAGTGGTGGCCTTGGAATAGAAGGCCAGCTTCTCGGGCTCGTGGTCGCGCAGGCGCAGGCTTTCTTCCTTGATGCCAAGGCTGAGCAGCCATTCCTTACAGAAGGCACGCCAGTAGTTGAACCACTCCAGATCCTCGCCGGGCTTGCAGAAGAACTCCAGCTCCATCTGCTCGAACTCACGAACACGGAAGATGAAGTTGCCGGGGGTGATCTCGTTGCGGAAGCTCTTGCCGATCTGAGCGATGCCGGCAGGCAGCTTCTTGCGGGTGGCGCGCATTACGTTCTGGAAGTTGACAAAGATGCCCTGAGCGGTTTCGGGGCGCAGGTAGATCTCGTTGGTGGAGTTCTCGGTAACGCCCGCATGGGTCTTGAACATCAGGTTGAACTGACGGATACCGGTGAAATCCTTCTTGCCGCAGGTGGGGCAAACGATATCGTGCTCGTTGTTGTAAGCTTCCAGCTCAGCGTTGGTCCAGCCGTCGCCGGTCTCAGCGCCCTCGGTGAAGTCCTCAATGAGCTTGTCGGCACGGAAGCGGGCCTTGCAGGCCTTGCAGTCCATGAGCGGATCGTTGAAGCCGCCCACGTGACCGGAGGCTACCCATACTTCACGGTTCATCAGGATGGCGGCGTCCAGGCCTACGTTGTACTTGCACTCCTGAACAAACTTCTGCCACCAGGCCTTCTTAACATTGTTTTTGAACTCTACGCCCAGAGGGCCGTAGTCCCAGCTGTTCGCCAGACCACCATAGATCTCGCTGCCGGGATAGATAAAGCCGCGGCCCTTACAAAGAGCTACGAGCTTGTCCATGGTCAAAGCTGCCATAAAAACATTTCTCCCCTCGTACATTGGTAAAACCAACCCTAATAATATCCCCGAAGCGCTTATTTGTCAAGCTTTGAAGGGTTTTTACATTTCTGTAACCATCAAATGTATTGTATTGCTTTTCACCCACTGCAAACTGTGCTATAATAAGCTGTTGATTTGTATGCATACAGCACCCGCTGTGCATGAGGGAGGTTTACCGCCGCTTATGGAACCCATCATCCTTGCTTCCCAGTCCCCCCGCAGACGTGAACTGCTCGCCCTTTACGGCGTTCCTTTCGAGGTGGACCCTTCCATGGCGGATGAAGACAATGTGGACGGCAGCGGCGCCGAGCGCGTCAAAAAACTGGCGCAGGCCAAATGCGCCGAGGTAGCTGCCCGTCACCCCGACAAAATCGTGCTGGCGGCGGATACGCTTGTATGCGTTGGCGATGAGATCCTTGGCAAACCTAAGGACGATGAGGATGCGGCCCGCATGCTGCGTCTGCTCAGCGGCTGCGCAAACGAGGTGCACACCGGCGTTTGCATGCGTTTGCCTGACGGACGCGAACTTTGCGGCGTGGATACCGCGCGCGTGCATTTCCTGCCTATGACGGAGGAGGAGATCCGCCGCTACATCCAAACCGGCGAACCCCGCGACAAGGCGGGCGCCTATGCCATTCAGGGCATGGCGGGCGTATTCATCAGCCATATCGAAGGCAGCCCTTCCAATGTGATCGGCCTGCCGCTCGGTCTTGTGACCCGATTTTTCCGTGAAGCCGAAGTGCCTTTCTTCGGCAGTCTTTGACCCTATACTTGAACAAATGCAGAAATGGATGGGGATGTAAATGGGCATTATCGCCAGCGATCTGGGTATTGATCTTGGCACCAGCAACACGCTGGTTTATGTAAAGCGCAAGGGCATCGTGGTCAGTGAACCCACGATCGTCGTTGCCGATTCCACCAACGAACGCACTGTGCGCGCTGTCGGCGACGATGCGCGCATCATGCTGGGCCGCACCACTGAGGGCGTTATGGCTGTACGCCCCATGCGCGAAGGCGTGATCACCGACTTTGACACCACTGTGGAAATGCTGCGCTATTTCCGCAGAAAAGCCATCGGCGTGAGCTATCTGGCCCGCCCCCGTATCTTTTTGAGCTATCCGTGCTCTCTGTCCGCCATCGAACGCCGTGCCGTCGGCGAAGCTGCCAAGCACAGCGGCGCCCGCAAGGTGCTGATGGTGGAAAAGCCCTTCGCCGCAGCGCTGGGCAGCGGTCTGCCCGTGTTTGACCCCAACGGCTGCATGGTGGTGGATATCGGCGGCGGCACGACCGACGTTGCCGTGCTGTCTCTGGGCGGCATCGTTATCAGCCACTCCATCCGCGTGGGCGGCACCAAGATGGACGAAGCCATCATCGAGTTCATCAAGCGCGAGTTCAACATTCTCATCGGCGAGCGCACCGCGGAGGAGGTCAAGCTGGACCTTGCCGCAGCGCTGCCCCTGCGCGCCGAACGCCGCGCACGCATCCGCGGCCGCGACATGGTGACCAACCTGCCCCAGACTACGGAGATCAACTCCACGCAGATCTACGAAGCGCTGCACGAGCCCTGTCTGGCTATCCTCGGCGCCATCAAATGGGTGCTGGAGCGCACGCCTCCCGAACTGGCTGCGGATATCATGCACAACGGCATCTACCTCACCGGCGGCGGGAGCCTGCTCTACGGCCTTGATCAGCTTATTGCCAGCG
>JAZKYW010000183.1:0-11458 GCA_045612325.1 Candidatus Limiplasma sp.
GGTAACGGGTGCAGGGCGAAGTCCTGCTTGAAGGGGTGGGGCTTTTGGTATATAATAGGATAGAATGCGAGAAATCTTGGCTTTTGCCGTTTTTTGATCAGGGAGGAATGACAATGCCCGCTGCTGTTGCCTACCGCCGAGCCCCTTTGATGGATCCTGCCTATGTGCCGCTGGGTGATGCGTCTGTTCACACTGCCGGGCTGCAGCAGGAACTGACCGACCGCGCGCTTGCCATGGTCAATGTGGAGCGCATGTCCGCGCTGGACGCTGTGCTGGCCACCAAGCTGGGCGGTTATACGCAGGCGCCTGCCATGCCTGATTGGGAGCGTACGGTTGCGCTGCTGCCTGCGCAGGGCGCGCAGTTTGCGGATGCCGTGCGTGCAGGCGTGATGATCGCCGCAATGAACCGCGACAGACAGGGCATGCTGGATGCGCTGAAAGCGACGGAAGTGTTTGCGAGGGTATTGCTGCAGATGCACGAGCTACAGACACTTGAAATTGGCGCGGATATGCTGCGTGTTGCGCTGGATCTTTACCGCCGTACGAAGCAGCCGTGGTTGCTTGATCTGGTAAAAAGCATATCCTGGCGTATTCCCGGCGTGGACTATATGATGCACAACTTTCCGTACAAAACGGAATATCAGCCCGAAATCGGTTTGCCTGTTCCGGATGAACTCATTGATCCCATCAAAATAGAAAACTATATCCGCCGCATGGAACGTTTGGCTAATGGCAAGTTGATGGCGGACAGCGTGGCTATGACGGCGCTGCTTTCCCAGTACTCGGGCAGCGCTCGCTTCGCTACTGCTGCCAAAACTGGTTTGAATGCACTCAAGCGTTACCACGGCATGCCCTCGGGCGCATTTTCTGCCGACCCGTTCCTCGCAGGCCGCGACCCCGCCCGTGCCGCCGACCTTGAAGCCGTATGCGCGCAGGCGGAAGCATGGCTGGATGCGCTGTGCGCCCATGGCGATATGGTCATGGCGGACCAGCTGGAAATGCTGCTGGTCAACGTGCTGCCCGATTTGCTTACCGAGCGCGGACTGCGCGTGCTGTCGCCCATCAACCGACTGGCGGATGATGACAGCTGCACGGTGAGCACGCCTGCGCAGAGCGAAGTATCCGCCCTGCTGCGCGCGCTGTATGCCGTGCGCCGCGCCGTGTGGATGAGTACCGATGACCACACCCTTGCCTATATGCTGCCTGTATCCGGCGGCTGCGTCACGCGCCTGGGCGGCACGCATGTGCGCCTGACCGCTGAGACGAAGGGCATTTACAAACAGGAGATCGCCATCCGCTTTGAATGCCGCGAGCCTGTCAGCTGCACGCTCAAGCTGCGCATCCCCGGTTATGCCGACAGCGCATCCGTGCATGTCAACAACGAAAAGCCGAAGCCCGCTGCCACGGGCGAAATGGCGGAAGTGCGCCGCACCTTTGTCAACGGCGACCTCATCACTATCTGCCTTGAACTGAGCCCCCGTGTGGAAACAGGCTATCGCGGCAGCGCAAGCATTTTTGTAGGCGCAAAGCTGATGGCGCTGTCCCTGCCCAAGACGGAGTTTGAGTGGCGTTACGCGCTTCTGCGCTCCGCAACCGTTTCGGGCGTGGAGGAGAAGGGCCTGCCCTATGTGCTTGTCGCCGCCTGCGAAGCGCCGGAATGGCAGCAGAAGAACGGCTTTATCCAGCCGCCGCCGCAGGGCGTGCCCATGGATGCCGCCTACGAGCTTACTTTGATCCCCTTCGCGGGCACCACCGGGCGCATCGCAGCCTTCCCCTGCGTGCAGGAGAGGTAAAAATCCATTTGCCATTGGAAAGGAAATCAACTTGAAAAACGTTCTATGTCTGGCGCCCATGGCGGGCATCACCGATTGGCCCATGCGCGTTCTTTGCTACCGCATGGGTGCGGATTACGCCTGCTCCGAGATGGTAAGCGCCATCGGCTTCATGTGCGCCAAACCGCATAACGATACCTATCGCCGCCTTTTGGAGGTGCATCCCGAGGAGCACAACACCGCCGTGCAGCTCTTCGGCAGCGACCCTGTCGTCATGGGCGAAGCCGCCGCAAAGCTTACGGAGCTGGGCCGTTTTACCATGATGGATATCAACATGGGCTGTCCCGCACGCAAGGTGGTCAGCGGCGGTGACGGAAGCGCGCTGCTTCTGGACCCCGACAAGGCGTATAAGATCATGCAGGTGGTGCAGCAGAACACCAACCTGCCCTGCACCATCAAAACCCGCCTCGGCTATGATGACGAGCACATGACTGCCATCGAGCTGTGCCGCGCCGCCGAAAGCCTCGGTTTTGCGTGGGTGGGCATCCATGGCCGTACCCGTGCGCAGCAGTACAGCGGTCATGCCAATTATCAGGCCATCGGCGAACTGAAGGCGCAGCTCAAGATCCCCGTAATGGCAAACGGCGACGTATTCACCCCCGAGGACGCCGTGCGCATCCAACAGGAAACGGGCGCGGACGGCATCATGATCGGCCGCGGCTGCATGGGCAATCCCTGGCTGTTCCGTACGGCGCGTCAGGCGCTGGAAGGCAAGCCTGTGGAAAAGGAAACGCTGCTCGACCGCATCGAAATGGCCATGCTGCAGGCTGAGTGGATGGTCGCCTTCAAGGGCGAACGCCTCGGCATTGTGGAAATGCGCAAGCATGTGGGTCATTACATCAGCGGTCTGCGCGGCGCAACATCCATCCGCCGCCAGGTCAACTTTATGCTCACGCTGGATGAGATGCGAGACTTGCTCGAAACGCTGCGCGAGGCAGCATTGCAGGAGGAAGACGAATGATGAAGCAAATCAGGCGGCTGACGGCGCTGGTGCTGGGGCTGTGCATGCTGTTTGGCACGGCACAGGGCGCAGGGCTGAGCACGGCTGTGGAAGGCTATCTGGGCGAAGCAAGCGAAGTGGCGTTTCGCATGAGCGCCCGTTTGGAAAGATATCTGCCCTTCGGCGACGATACGGTGGATATGTTCAACAGCCTGCTTGAGCACATGAGCATTTCCGGCAGCGTGAAGGACGGCGGCGCACAGACGAAGCTGACCTTTACGGTGAGGGATGAGGACGTTGTATCGCTCACGGAGTCCGTGTGCGACAGCGGCACCGAGCTTGTCACCTCCCTCCTGCCCGAGCGTGTGCTGGTAAGCGCAGGCTCCGCCATGGACGTGCTCAGCGGCACGGCGCAGCAGCAGGACAAGTTTGATTTTTATACCGCCCGAGCAGAGGCGGAAAACTGCTATCGCGAGCTGGCGGAGGCCATCCAGCCCTTTGCGGAGGATAAGGAAGCCAGCTACAGCATTCAGAATGTCGGCTCCGCCCGCTGGGTGCGCCTTGCGCGCCTGCCCCCCGAGCAGAGTGCCGAGGTGCAGCCCTATATTGCCAAGGTGCTCGGCTGCGGCATGGACGAAGCCTTCCGCGAGCAGCTCGAAGGCATGACCTGTCAGAAGAACTTTACCGTTGCGGTGTACAAAACCAAGCGCGACGGCGATGATATGGCGGTCTACATCAAGGGCAATGTGATCTTCCCCGACGGTCAGCAGCGTGCCATCAATTATCAGTGGGCGTTTGGCGTAAACAGCAAGGGTCAGCGTGTGGATACCTATAAGTTTGAAATGACCAAATCCACATCCCCCCGCGATAACCGTACCATCACCGTCACCTCCAAGCAGATCGCCAAGGCCAATTCGCTGTTGGTGGATGTGGTGAGCAAGGCGATCATCCGCGACCCCGAAACGGCGATCACCACCACGACCACCGTTACCCACAAGCTCAACGGTGAAAACGGCACGGTCAAAGGCACATCCACCCATGTCGTGCGCGACCAGAAGGGGGAGACCACCTCTACCGCGACCGATACCTATACCCCCAGCCTCAAAATCGTCAAAAACGGCGAAAAGGCTGTGATCACGGGCAGCGTGAAGATCGAGCATCAGCAGGGGCAGAATGTGCAGAACTCGCTGGAACTGCTCTTTGGCGAACCTGTGCTTGACGAAACGGCTGAAGAGGACAACGGCGACGTGAGCGTAAAGCTTGTCATGCCCCCCAGCAGCCTGACGCAGAATGTGGATTGGGATACGGACGACCCCGAGGATTTCCTTGTGGGCAAGCCGCCCATCGGCTATACCGACCATGAAGCACCCGCCGAAGAGACGGTAGTCGACCTTGACTATGCGCAGGCGGATGAAACCGCTGCCCTGATGGACGAACTGGTGCAGAACCTTGCAGGCAGCCTGCTCCGCGCAGCCGCCAAGCTGCCCGAAGAAGCGACCGCGCTGTTGCGTGACGGCCTGTCAGAGGCGGATTGGGCGGCATTCCTCGCCCTGCTGGAAGAATAACAAACTCCCTCAAAGGAGGATGAAACAATGAAACGTTTTGTGGCTTTGCTGATGGCTTGTCTGCTGGTGTGCGGCTGCGCCTTTGCGCAGGAGATGACCGTTGTCGAAAAACTGTACCGCCAGCTTTGGGCGGGCAGCGGTTTCAGCGGCACGCTCACTGCCGAACTCAGCACCCAAACGCTTGTGACCAAGCAGCCCATCGTGGCGGGCGTGGATTACATCTATGTGCGCGCCGATGAAGACACCGTGGAGGAGCACCGTCTGGACGTGCGCCTGATGAACGGCGAAAATGCCGTCAGCGCCGCCTATGCACAGCTCAAGGAAGGTAAGATTTCCTTTCAGGCGGATGTGCTGAGCCCCGAGTGGTTCACGCTGGATGCAGGGGAGCAGACGCAGGCAGCGGGCGAATCCGTCAAGCAGGTGATGAGCCGCACCGGCACGCCCGCCCTTACCGATACGCTGCTGACGGGTTTGATCGGCATGTGGGGCAACGATGATCTGTCCGCCGCGCTGGAAAGTTACCGCACCCGCATCGATGTGTGGATCGAAGGCTACCGTCAGGACGCCGTGCTCAGTCAGCTGGAGGACGGCACTACCGTCATGCAGGTGCACTACACCCTGCCCCCTGTTGCCATCAAGGCGCAGGTGAAGCAGCTGGTGGTGGACCTTTTGAACGATGACAAGGCGCTTGCGCTGCTTGCCGAGGCCATCGGCGAGGAGAATGCCGCGCTCTACCTCAATCCCGCTTTGCAGGATTGGTATTTTACCGCGGTGGATGCACTGCCCTTCCCGGGCGACCTTACGCTTTCCCGTACGCTGACCATGGCAGGCGAAACAGTGGACCTGCACCTGAGCCTGCCCATGTATGATGCGCAGACGGGCGTTGCGACCGTCACCTACGACCGTACCCGCGCCGCGGGCGACCTGCCGCAGGAAAATGTGATCCGTCTGGAAACCTCCGAGCAGGAGGTAAGCCTCAGCTACCACACCTACAGCAGCATGACGGGCGTACAGGTGGTGCAGGGCACGCTGTTGAGCCGTCCCGTGCAGGATTTTGCCGTGGAAGAGGATGAGCAGATCATCGCGGCGGATTTCACCCTCAAGCTGGGCGAGGCACAGACGCTGGATGAGCAGGGCCGTGATGTATACACTTGCGAGTACGCGCTGACGCTTTCTCCCGCCGAAGGCGGCACGCTTGCCTTTGAGGATACGGAGATCACCTTCAACGCGCGTTTCGTGAGCAAGCAGCTGCTCACCGCCGCCACCACCGTGACCGCGCAGCTGGATATGCGCCGCGGTGAGGAAACGGTGAAGCTTGCCTTTGAAGGCGCATCCCGCAAAAAGTGGACGCCCGAATATGTTCCCTCGGGCGTGCAGATCGCCTCCCTGACGGATGCTGAGATCACCGCGCTGCTGCCCGGCGCCCTTTTGCGCACGGCAGCCGTGATGCAGCCCTTTATGGACATCGCTGCGGAATAATAACTTACTTAAAAACAAAGAACGCCCCTCGCTTGCGTCTTGCACGAAGCGAGGGGCGCTTTTTTCAATTATTCTCCCATGCCGGCGCACAGGCCGTCCACGGCGGCGGATACGATGCCGCCGGCGTATCCAGCGCCTTCGCCCAGCGGATAAAGACCGCCGATGGGGCTTTCGCGGCGCTCGTTGCGCAGCATCCTCAGCGGGGAGGAGGAGCGGGTCTCAGGCGCGGTGAGCAGCGCATCGGGCCAGTCAAAGCCGCGCAGGCGGCGGCCCAGCGCAGGCAGCGCGGCGCGCAGGTTGTCGGTAACAAATTCGGGCAGGCAGCAGCGGATGTCGCCGTATTCCACGCCCGGCTTGTAGGAGGGGGTAACAGACCCGGCAGAGGTGGTCGCCTTGCCTTCCAGCAGGTCGCCCACGCGCTGACAGGGCGCGCGAAGGCTGCCCGTTGCGCGGAAGGCGGCACGCTCGATGCGGCGCTGGAATTCCACGCCCGCAAGGGGATGCTCGCTGCCGAAATCCTCGGGACGCACGCCCACCAGCACCGCGGCATTGGCATTCTGCGCGTTGCGGGCATGCAGGCTCATGCCGTTTACGTTTACGCCGCCCTGCTCGCTGCTGGCGTTGATGACCTGTCCGCCCGGACACATGCAGAAGGTGTATACGCCGCGGTTGTCGGGCGTGGGCACATTCAGCTTGTACTCGGCAGGGGGCAGCGCGGGATGACCCGCATCGCGCCCGTACTGTGCGCGGTTGATCTCTTTTTGCAGATGCTCGATACGCACGCCGATGGCAAAGGGCTTCTGCTGCATGGGCAGGCCCATGTCATACAGCCATTCGTAGGTGTCGCGCGCGCTGTGACCGATGGCGAGGTATACGTCGTCGGTGGGCAGCTCATCCGCCTGTGCGCCGCAAACCAGCTTGGCAGCGGCAACACGGCCGTCCTTGAGCGTAAGGCCTGTGAGGCGGCAGCCGAAGCGTACTTCCCCGCCAAGGGCGATGAGCTGCTTGCGGGCGTTGACCAGCACCGTCCTCAGCACATCCGTGCCGATATGCGGCTTTTGGGACTGCAAAATCTCCTCGGGTGCGCCGCAGCGGTACAGCGTTTGCAATACCGTGCGGATGTGGGGGCTGTTTAAGCCGCAGGTGAGCTTGCCATCCGAAAAGGCGCCCGCGCCGCCTTCGCCGAAGAGCACGTTGCTTTCGGGGTCCAGCGTGCCGGCGGTCTCCAGCACGCCGATATCCTTTGCACGCTGCTCAACGGGCTGACCGCGGTCGATGAGGATGGGCTTTGCGCCGCGCACTGCCAGCGCAAGCGCGCAGAAAAGTCCCGCAGGGCCTGCACCCACCACCAGCGGGCGTTTGCGGCCTTCGGGCCAGGGGGGCAATTTCAAATCAAAAACATCGGGGGTATCTTCCATGGCGCGCACGGGCAGATAACCCACCTGATTGGGCTTGAATTTCTGGGCAAGCTTCTCCTCGCCTGCACCGTCTTTGAGCAGCACATCCGCCGTAACGGTAAAATGCACGCCTTCTTTGCCGCGCGCGTCTACGCTGCGCTTTTGCAGGCGAACCTGTGCGATGCGGTCTTCCTTGATGCGAAGCCTTGATGCGCACAATTTGCGCAGCATTCCTTCGTCCAGTTTGGGGTATTCGTCCAGTGTTACGGTAAGCTGATGCACACGCAGCATAACCAAACCTCCTGTGGGGGGATGGCTTTATCCTACCACAGGAGGATGGGGGATGCAAGGGGGTCACAGGTCGTCTGCGTCCTGTACGGGCTGACCGCCGTCCTTCGGGGTGCCTGTGTAGCTGCCCAGCACGTCGGAGTTGCTCTCTTCGCTCTGGTGCGCAAAGTCGCACAGGCGCTGGATGTCATGTTTTACGGGCTGTTTTTTCTTTTTGCCAAGCATGATGCTGACCTCCTTTTCATCCATCCATTGTGCGCCGAAACGCTGTAACATATGTGAACTTCCATTCTTTATCTCTGTACGAAAAGCGGCGGATGGTGTACAATACTGGCATACGCCGCGTGCGCAGCAAGGAGGGGGGATGGGCATGGTTTTGAAAAAGAAACGGTTTCCTCTTCTTCGTGCGGTGCTGCTTGCGGCGCTGATACTGTGCTGCTGCCTGTCCGCCCATGCGCAGGAGGATGTGCGCGCGCTGCTGATCGGTGTGGATGAATTTGTTACCCGCCCCGCCGCCGCGCCAAGCTCATCCAACAATGTGACAGCCATGGAGCAATTGCTGCTGTCCTTTCGCGAGCCTGTAAAGAGCATCCTCATTCCCGAGCAGACGGTGACGGATGCGGATGTGCTCAAACGCCTCATCACGGAGGCCTTTGCGGGCGCAGATGAAGATGATATCTGCTGTTTGTATCTGTCCACCCACGGCGTGTACGCTGAAGGCGAGGAGCCGCGTTTGCTGCTCAGCGACGGCGTTACGGAAAGCGGCGTCACCCCCGCGCAGCTGGAAGAGGCATTTGAGGATGTGGCGGGCGTCAAGCTCATCATTCTGGATGCTTGCAATTCGGGCGCGTTTATCGGCAAGGGTATGAGCACCCTGCCCGAAAAGGTATACTTTCAGGGGGATGATTTCAAGGTCATCACCTCCAGCGGTGCCATGGAGGAAAGCTGGTACTGGTCCAGCGCGGAAGGCGGCGCACAGGGCGGCTTTTACTTTACGCAGTCGCTGGTGCAGGGGCTTTCAGCTGCGGCGGACTATCCCGCCGACCGCAACCGCGACGGCGATGTAACGCTCAACGAACTGTACAACTATCTTTTGACCAACCATGCGGCATCCACGCCGCAGGTGTATCCGCAGGCGGATGATACGGTCATCTTCCGCTATGACAAAAATGCGGAAGAACTGCTCAACATGGAGCGTTCGCCCATTGTGGACGTTACCTTCTCCGGCACGGTGCTGGATTTGAACACACGTCAAATCAGCGTGGAATTCACCGCCACCCGCCCCGTGCGCGTGGCCTATCAGGTGGTGTATCAGCGCGACGGCAAGTGGCAGTTTGATGATGCGCAGCTCATCTATGACGGCGCGGAGCGCTTTACCGCCTACGGTGACGAGCCCGGCGCCATCTCCGCGGGGCGCAAGGTGCGCTCGGTCAATCTGGGCTCGCTTGGCGCGGAGGATTGCGGCTATGTGCTTGTGCAGCTGGTCTCTATCGACAGGGGCGTGCTGACTGTGCATGCCGGCAGCGTTATCTGTGTGCCGCCCGCGCAGGGGGATATGACCCTGACGGCGGAGGCGCCGCGGACATTCACTGTGGGGCAGGGGCATGAGCTGCCTGTATTCATCGCCCACAACTATCCCTGCACGCTCAGCGTTGCCGTGGTGGATGAAGCGGGCAAGGTGGTGCACCGCCTGTGCCACCGTCAATCCACCCGCCCCCTGCAGACAAGCCCCGAAGGCAGCGCGTTTTACTGGAACGGCCTGCTCAAGGACGGCACGCCTGCCGCGGAAGGAGAATACCGCATCCGCGTACAGGCGCACATGAACGATACCACCGTAACGGCGCTTTCCGCCGCATTTATCATTGAATAAGGAGGCAGAACAATGGCTCACAAACTGATGGTGGTCATTCCCTGCTACAATGAACAGGAAGTACTGCCCGAGACCTCCCGCCGCCTGAAAGCCAAAATGGCGGGGCTGGTGGAAAAAGGGCTGATCACCCCTGACAGCCGTGTGCTGCTGGTCAACGACGGCAGCCGCGACCGCACCTGGCAGATGATCGAAGAACTGCACAGGGAAGACCCGCTTTTTGAAGGCGTAAAGCTCAGCCGCAACCGCGGCCATCAGAATGCGCTGCTGGCGGGATTGATGACCGCGCGCGGCCGCTGCGATATCACCATCTCCATGGACGCCGACCTGCAGGACGATATGGACGACATGGACCGCTTTATGCAAAAGTACAACGAGGGCTGCGACGTGGTGTACGGCGTGCGCAACAAGCGCGATACCGACACCGCCTTCAAGCGCACCACGGCGCTGGCGTTTTACAAGCTGATGAAGGGTCTGGGGGTGGATATCACCTACAACCATGCCGACTACCGCCTCATGAGCAGCCGCGCCCTTGACGCGCTTGCGCAGTTTGGCGAGGTCAACCTCTTCCTGCGCGGGCTTGCGCCGCTGGTGGGCTTCCAGAGCGATGTGGTCACTTACGACCGCGCCGAGCGCTTCGCGGGTGAGAGCAAGTATCCCTTTAAAAAAATGCTGGCCTTTGCCATTGACGGTATCACCAGCTTCTCCGTCAAGCCCCTGCGCCTGATCACGGGCGTGGGCATCGGCGTGTTCGTTGTGTCGCTGTTCATGCTGCTGTATGCCCTCATCAGCTGGATCACGGGCAACACCGTTGACGGCTGGACCAGTACCCTCGCCTCCATCTGGATGGTCGGCGGCATTCAGCTTTTGTCGCTGGGCGTGATCGGCGAGTATGTGGGCAAGATCTATAACGAGAGCAAGCACCGCCCGCGCTTTATCATCGAGCGTTATCTCAACGATAAGGGCGATGATCCTGTGGTGGATCAGCACAAATAACAAATAAAAAGCAGGAACGCTTCCGGGTGAGCGTTCCTGCTTTTTGTTTGGCGGGATTTACTTTGCGATCAGGCTCTTCTGATCAACGCAGTTGATACCCTTGGCAGCAAGGGCGGCAACGGCGGCTTCGGGCTGCTGCACATGGAAGATCATGCAGGCATTGGCGGCATTGCTGCTGCCCAGGAAGGCGTACATGTACTCAACGTTCACGTTGCTTTCGCACAGTACCTGCAGCACGCGGTTGAGTCCGCCGGGCTCGTCGGGGATGGCAACGCCGAGCACGCCGGTGATGGTATAGATGAAGCCTTCGGTCTTGAGTACTTCGGCGGCGTTGTCAACGTCATCCACGATGATGCGTACGATGCCGAAGTCGGAGGTCTCGGCCAGGGCCATGGTGCGCATGTTGATGTTGTTGGCAGCCAGTACATTGGTCAGCTGCTGCAGCTTGCCGGGTTTGTTTTCCACGAATACGGAGATCTGTTTCAACGTCATAACGGCATCCTCCTTAAATTTTGCGCTTGTCGATCACGCGGACGGCTTTGCCTTCGCTGCGGGCGATGGTCTTGGGGGCAACCAGCACGACCTTGGGGGAGATACCCAGCATGGCGCGCATGCCGGCTTCCAGAGCGGACTGACGGTTCTTGATCTCGCCCACGTTGTCGGTGAACATTTCGGGGGTCATTTCAACCTGTACGTCGAAGGTATCGGTGTTGCGTACACGGTCGATGATGATCTGGTAGTTGGCGGGGTAGCCGGCGTTGAGCAGCACGGCCTCGATCTGAGAGGGGAATACGTTGACGCCGCGGATGATCATCATATCGTCGCTGCGGCCCAGAGGCTTGCTCATCTTGATGAAGGTTCTGCCGCAGGAGCACTTCTCGCGCTTGAGTACGCAGAGGTCGCGGGTGCGGTAACGCAGGAGGGGGAAGGCTTCCTTGGTAAGGCTGGTGAATACCAGCTCACCCTTGCTGCCCTCGGGCAGAACCTCGCCGGTGTCGGGATCGATGATCTCGGCGTAGAAATGGTCTTCGTTGATATGCATGCCGTGCTGTGCCTCACACTCGAAGGCGACGCCCGGGCCGCTGGTCTCGGTC
>JAZKYW010000184.1:0-8327 GCA_045612325.1 Candidatus Limiplasma sp.
CGCAGGATAGCTGCTGCCGAAACCACCACTTGCCGCAGGCACACATCACTCCGCCGCCTCAGCGGCGTCCACCCTTTGCCAATTTATTCAAAAGGATTGATATACATGAAGAATTTCGTTTTCATTTCCCCCAATTTCCCCACCAACTACTGGCAGTTCTGCAAGGAACTGAAGGACAACGGCATGAACGTGCTGGGCATTGGCGACCAGCCCTACCACGAGCTGCTGCCTGAACTGAAGGACAATCTGAACGAGTATTTCAAGGTGTCCTCCATGGAAAACTATGATGAAGTATACCGTGCTGTGGCCTTCTTCATCCACAAGTATGGCCGCATTGACTGGCTGGAGAGCAACAACGAGTACTGGCTGGAGCGCGACGCCATGCTGCGCACCGATTTCCACATCGAAAGCGGTTTCCAGGTAAGCGACATGCACCGTATCAAGTACAAGTCCGCCATGAAGGAGTACTACCAGAAGGCGGGCATCGCCACCGCCCGTTACCACATCGTGGACGACTGGAACGGCTGCAAGGCCTTCATCGACACTGTCAACTATCCCGTTATCGTTAAGCCCGACAACGGCGTTGGCGCTTCCTGCACCTACAAGCTCAAGAGCGATGACGACCTGACCGATTTCCTCTACAACAAGCGCGACTGGAATGTTCGCTACATCATGGAAGAGTTCATCCATGCTGAAGTTAACTCCTACGATGCCATCATCGACTCCAACGGCGATCCCATCTTCGAGACCGGCAACGTAAGCCCCATCTCCATCATGGATATCGTTAACGAAGCCGACAACTCCATCTACTACATCGTTAAGGACCTGGCTGATGACGTACGCGAAGCCGGCCGCAAGACTGTCAAGAGCTTCGGTGTTAAGAGCCGCTTTGTACACTTCGAGTTCTTCCGTCTCACTCAGGACCAGGAGAGCATGGGCAAGAAGGGCGACGTTGTTGCTCTGGAAGTCAACATGCGTCCCTGCGGCGGCTTCTCCCCCGACATGATGAACTTTGCCAACTCCACCGACGTATACAAGATCTGGGCTGATATGATCGCCTTCGACTCCTCCGAGAAGGACCAGGGCGAACATGCCTACTGCGGCTTCATCGGCCGCCGCGATGGCAAGAACTTCGTGATGAATCACGATGACATCATGGCCAAGTACGGCCACCTGCTCAAGATGGTCGGCCGCGTGCCGGACGCTCTGAGCGGCGCCATGGGCAACCAGATGTACGTTGGCAACTTCGCCACCGAAGAAGAGATGAACGCCTTCTACGCCGACCTGTCCCGCTGCTGGTAAGGGAACGGAGTACGAAGGGGAACGCCGGGGGAGAACTTTTCGAGAAAGGTTCTCTCCCGGACCCTCTCTCAAAAGCTTTATATCTGTACATAAAAAAGCACAGGAGTATGTCCTGTGCTTTTTTATATGCAAGTATGATACACGTCCGCGGCCTTAAAAAGGCCGCGTAACGGGATTCCTAAGGGCTAAAAGCCCTTAGGCGGGGTGGAGGGGCTGCGACCCTCCCGCTCCACCGCGTTTACGACTTTGCGGTAAGGCCCAATCATGCCTTCGTTCATTTTGTTGCCCATTTTGGCACGCAGCTTTGGCGAGGAAAGGAGCCAGCCGACAAGGTACATTTTGAGGATGGTGCCCTTGGCCTGTTGTGGGAAGTCGTACTGACCGTGCGCCTTGTAGAAGCGGTGGTCTGCTTTCATCATGCCGCGCATTTTGTAAATGAGGACACGGAAAATGTTCATGCCGCCGATGCCGTAAAAGTTTTGCGGCTGGGCGGGATTGTTTTTGAGTACGTAGACTAAAGAGTCTGCAAGTTCATCGATGGAATGGTCGGGGTCGTGCTGGTCGTTGGCAATGCCTGCCAGAATGTTGCTGCCCACCTGTGCGCGGCCTTCAACGATCATTTGCAGATTGGTCTCTGCTCCGTAGTCACCGCTGATGATGTAGCCGATGGGCATGCCCATGGTGACAGTGCGGTGACCGTTGCAGAACTGACGGTCGTTGTAGAGCTTGAAACGCGAACCGGGGGAGTGGTCACGGATGGTGAAGGCGTAGACCATCGCCTCGGCGGTCTGAATGTTCTCACGCAGGAAGGTATCAAAGCCGTCTTTGTAAATGCATTTGCCGTCTGTGGCGCAGTTGAAGCAGCCAAGGCATCCGCCCTTGAAGGGGAAATCCTGCAGGTTGACCACGCGGGTGTTCAGCGGCAATACAGCACGGAAACGGTCGATCATTGCCTGCAGCTGCGTATCGCCTTCGCGTACATCTGCAATGATGACAATGTCACCCTGCTTGTTCTGTTCGCTTTCCTCAGGAACGGTTACGGGCAGATAACGGGGATTGGCGGGGGAAAGCAGACAGGGCTCGCTGTAGCCCTTTTCGACGTTCCAAAGGAAACGCGCAAGGAAAGCCTCGGCCTCCTTTTGACCGCGCTCACAGAGCAGGTCATCCATATCCGCAGATAGACCGCGCACATATTTCATTCCCATTTCCTGCGCGTTATCCTGAATGTAGCGATGAGCCGTTACATCGTAGAAATGCTTGGAGGTGGAAAGCTGGGTGGCATATTTGCCTGCGACAGGGGCGTTATGGGCCTTCATCAGCTCGATAAAGCGATGCAGCTGATAAGGCGCTATAAAGGTATAAACAGGATAGCTGAACAGCAAAGCATCAGCCGCTTCAATTGACTGCAAAGCAGGGGAGAAATCCTTTTCCAGAGAACGGATTTTCTGTCCTACATGAAGTACGTTGAAAGTGAGTTCGGGATGACGCTTTTCCAGAAAGCGCACGGTCTGCAGGGTGATGCTGTATTCTCCTTTGGGGCTTCCGTTGAGTACGAGAATGTTCATGCGTAGGTCTCCTTTTGCGCGTAAGGATGAGGTCAGAAGAACAGGATGTAAAGGCCGAGAAGCAGATAAACTGCGGGAACGATTTTGCTTTGATGCTTTTTAAGCACCTTTTGGATGACGGGCAGGTTGACCAAACGGTCTGCCAGCAAACAGGAAAGACCAGTCAGCACCGCAAAGACGATTGCAGAGATAAGCATCTGTGGCGCATTGAAAGACGAAAACAGGGGAAGGTATACGCCGATGTTGTCTGCGCCATTGGCAACGGTCATCAGCGCGGTGGCAAGCCACATCGCGCCTTTTTGTTGAGATACCGTTTCGTCATCGTCTGTGGATTTGAATGCGCTGATGATTTCACGAATGCCAAGCGCAATCGGAATAAGGCCCATCAGCGAAAGGTATTTGGTATCGAATTGCTGCAGCCCGAACGCGCCAAGCATGCTTGCGGCGGTAAGAAAACCCATACCAAGGTATTTGCCCAGTGTGAGTTGGGTTTTCTTTGAGGAGGTATCCGCCGTTGAAAAGAAAAACATATTGATGAATAAATCATCGATGTTTGTGCCTGCAAAGGCTGTACAGGCGAGCAGGAAGGTTTTGAATATCATGTAAGAGCCTTCTTTTGTTGGTGTGATTTGATTGATGTCATCATATCACAGTTTTTCATTGAGAGCAAACAAAAAGCCTGCGCAGCATTTGCCGCGCAGGCTTATGTTTGCTGATTACTTCCACTTGAAAGTGATCAGGCCGTAGATATAGATGAAAATAACCGTTACGGGAATCAGGTACTGGAAGATGGGACGCATCCAGTTCTTGACCTTCAGGCCCTTGCCGGTGTTGGCTTCCAGCACGAAGTTATCCCAGCCCCAGCCGATCTTATTGCAGCAGAAGCAGGCAATGATCAGAGAGCCGAGGGGCAGCATGTTGTAGCTTACGATGAAATCCCACAGGTCCAGCCATGCGGAATCAGCAGCGAAGGGATGGAAGTCAGCAAGTACACTGTAACCCAGAGCAGTGGTGGTGGAAGTGATGAACAGGCCGATGCCGCAGACGATGCAGCCCTTGGGACGGCTCCAGCCGGTCATTTCGCGGATACAGGCCAGAATGTTTTCGAATACGGCCAGTACGGTGGAGAAGGCGGCAAATACCATGAACAGGAAGAACAGGGTGCCCCAGATGCGGCCGCCGTTCATGTGATTGAACACCGTGGCCATGGTGTCAAACAGCAGGGAAGGACCGGAGTTGACTTGAACATTGTAAGTGGTGCAGGCGGGGAAGATGATGAGGCCGGCAGTAATGGCAACGAAGGTATCCAGAATGATGATGTTGACGGATTCGCCCATCAGGGTGCGCTTCTTATCCAGATAGCTGCCGAAGATAGCCATGGAGCCAATGCCCAGAGACAGGGTGAAGAAGGCCTGGTTCATGGCGCCGACGATCACTTCACCATTGATTTTGGAGAAGTCGGGCAGCAGATAGAAAGTCAGGCCTTCCTTGGCGCCTTCCAGCGTAGCGCTGTTGATGGCGAGAATGACCATCAGACCAAGCAGGACGACCATCATGTACTTGGTAACGCGCTCCAGACCGCCCTGCAGCTTAAAGCTGAGGATCAGGAAGCCCAGAACGATGACAACGGCCATGTAGAACATGTTGATGGAGGGATTGGTGATCATGGCGCCAAAGCCCAGGTCAGCATGATTGCCCGTAAGGAACTGTACGAAATAGTAGAACAGCCAGCCCGCAACAACGGTATAGAAGGACATGAGCGCTATGTTGCCAAACAGGGCGGCATATCCGTGCATATGCCATTTCTGTCCGGGCTTCTGCAGTTTCTGATACATGCGGGTGGGGCTTGCCTGAGAAGCACGGCCGATGGCAAATTCCATGGTCATAACGGGCAGACCCAAAATCAGCAGGAAGAGCACGTACACCAGTACGAAGCTTCCGCCGCCGTACTGACCGGTCATCCAGGGGAATTTCCACACGTTGCCGCAGCCGATGGCACAGCCTGCGCTCAAAAGAATGAAACCGAGACGGCTTCCAAGTCGTTCTCTACTTTCCATAAGTTAACCTCCCGGAGCGCAAAGCGCTCTTTATGTCTCAAACCAAAGCAAAATACAGGCTGAACTGTATGTGAGCATAGGTTCTGAGTATGAATGCATACAGTTTATCATAGTTTGCAAGGAATTTACAAATGATACCCTTCAAATACACAGAAAATACAATCCCTTCAAAAGCTGTCGGGCTTTTTCCAAAACTTACCCCCGCATAAAGGTATCCAGTCATTCCATACTAAGGGATGCAAACCAGGCGGCAAATCTGCATGCGCAGGCCGCCGATCAAGGAGGCTGGATACAACGTGCGTGCAACAGGCATTGTAAGGCGAATTGACGAACTGGGAAGAGTTGTTATTCCCAAAGAGATCCGCAGAACGCTGAGAATTCGCGAAGGCGATCCGCTGGAGATCTACACAGACCGTGACGGCGAAGTGATTTTGAAAAAATATTCGCCCATCGGCGAAATGAGCAACTTTGCCAAGGATTACACCGAGTCCATTTTTCGTTCCATGGGGCATATTGCCTGCATCGTTGACCGTGACCAGGTGGTGGCGGCAAGCGGCGTGAGCAAAAAGGAACTGGCGGATAAGCCCATCAGTCCCGACCTGGAAAATGCCATTGCCAACCGACAGACGCTTGCCATCAACCGTTCGGGCGGCGGTAAGATCGTTGCGGTTACAAACGAAGAGGATATCACTGGCTATACCGCGCAGGTGGTATCTCCCATTATTGCAGACGGCGAAGCCATCGGTGCTGTGCTGTTGCTGAGCAAGGAAGCAGGCGCACGGATGGGGGATGCGGAGTTGAAGGTTGCCGAAACCGCCGCGGGTATCGTTGGCAGACAGATGGAACAGTAAATCAGCAGGGGCGCGATGAAGCGTCCCTGTTTGCATATGGATTCATTGAGGTTTTGTGCGCTTCGGCTTGTTAAATGGAAAAGAAAAGTTTATAATAAAAAATGCCGTATTTTTGCGGACGTTTGACTTACGGAGGCATAGCCTTGACCAATACACAGAAATCCATCGTAGGCGGCATGACGGTGCTGAGCATCGTTGGCCTGATTTGCAAAATCGTGGGTGCGTTGTACCGTATCCCTCTGGCATGGCTCATCGGTGATGAAGGTATCGGTACTTATCAGCTGGTATTTCCCACCTATAATATGCTGCTGACTATTTCTTCTGCGGGTCTGCCCGTAGCCATCAGCCGCATGGTCAGCTTTGCGCTTGCCAAAGATGACCCGCGCAGCGCGAAACGCATTTTTAAGATCGCGCTTTGCATGCTTGCTGCGCTGGGCTTTATCTCCATGCTGCTGATGATCGTGATGAGTCCCTCGCTGGCTGTAAGAAGCGGCGACGTGAGCACACAGCCCGGCTTTGTGGCTATCGCGCCTGCTCTGCTGCTGGTGTGCATCATGAGTGCGCTTCGCGGCTTTATGCAGGGCCAGCAGAACATGGTGCCTACGGCCATTTCTCAGTTGATCGAGCAGGTTGGCAAGGTGTTTATTGCGCTGCCGCTGGCATGGTGGGGCATGCGCATCAGCGTTGCCTATGCCGCTGCGGGCGTATTGCTTGGCACCAGCATTGCGGAGGGCGCGGCACTGGTGTACATGGTCTTTGTGTACCGCAAACAGCGCAGGGCTTTTGCGCTTCGTACGCAGGGTGAAGACGGGGAAAACGCAAACGCCAAAACGCTGGTGCAGCGATTGCTGTCCCTGAGCATTCCCATTACGCTTGGCGCCTGTATCGTTCCCATTGCGGGCTTTATCGATTCGGGCGTACTGCTCAACCGTCTGATCGATGCGGGTATTGAACAGAGTGAAGCGCTGGGCCTTTACGGACGTTACAGCGGTTATGTGCTCACACTCATCAATGTGCCTACCGCACTGGCTACCGCTATCGCCATGAGCCTTGTTCCTTCCATTTCGGGCGCGATGGCACGCGGTGACGGAAAGCAGATGCGCCGCCAGAGTGCGATGGGTATCCGTCTTGCGTTTGTGGTCGGTCTGCCTTGCTCCGTGGGTATGAGCATGCTCAGCCGCCAGTGCCTTGACCTTATTTACCATTTCAATACGCCCGAGGCGCTGCAGACTACGGCAAACCTGCTCAGTATGTCCAGCATGACCATCGTGCTCTTTACGGTGGTGCAGGCAACCAGCGGTATTTTGCAGGGCCTGCGTAAACAGCGCATCCCCATGTATACGCTGATGGTAGGCGTTGCTGTAAAGGTATTTTTGAACTACACGCTCATCGGCATGCCCAACATCAACATCTACGGCGCACCCATTGCGTCGCTTGCCTGCTACACGCTGAGCATGCTGCCCAACCTCTACTATGTATATAAGTACACCGGCATGAAGCCCGAAGTAATGACGGTATTCGGCAAGCCTGCTGCCGCAACGGCATTGATGGCTGCTGTGCTCTACGGTGCGGTGCGCATCCTGCCCGAAAGCGGCTTCATGACGCTGGTGCTCATCGGTATCGGTATCATTGCTTATTGCGGTGCTGCGGTGCTTGTAGGCGCTGTCAGCAAGGAAGATATGGCTCCGCTGCTCAGACGTCTGGGCCGCAGGAGCGCACAAAAGAAGGGGGAATAAACCATGCATCAGCTGACGGTCGTTACGCTGGGTACCGGCGGAGAAATGTTTTTGACCCGCGGTGTGGAACGCGCGCTGCGCGAGGCGGAATGTGTTGTGCTGCGTACGCTGCGTCATCCCATGGCGGCATTTTTGCAGGCGGAGGGCATTGCGTTTGAAACGCTGGATGCGCTTTATGACGCGTGCGAGGATTTTGACCTGTTCAATCATCAGGTCGCGCAGAAGCTTTTTGCACTCTGCCGTGAAAAGGACGTATGCTATGCTGTGAGCGACGCTTCTTTTGATACGACGGTTGCCGCTGTACAAAAGGAAAAGCCCGCAAGCGCCAAGGTTATTTTGCTGCCCGGCGTGAGCCATGCCGAGCGCTGCCTGAGCATGCTGGAGCAGCATGCAGATGGACTCAGGCTTTACACGGCGGAGGCTTTCCTGTCCACTCGTGTTTCTCCTCAGGAGGATCTTCTTTTGCTGGAAGTGCACAGCCGCGAATGTGCGGGCGAGTGCAAGCTGAAGCTGATGGAACTGCTGCCCGAAGAAACGCAGATCACCTTCATTACCGGCAACGAGCAGACGGGCGAACTCAAGCGCAAAAAAGCGCCTCTGTATGAAATGGACCGTCAGAAAAGCTATGACCACCTCACGGCTGTCTACGTTCCTGCGGTGCCTATGCTGGAGCGCAGCCGCTTTAACATGGATGATCTGATGGCGGTCGTTGCCCGCCTGCGCGCGCCCGACGGATGCCCCTGGGACCGCGAGCAGACTCACGAAACGCTGCTGACCGACCTGCTTGAGGAAAGCTACGAATTTATTCAGGCTGTG
>JAZKYW010000185.1:0-5511 GCA_045612325.1 Candidatus Limiplasma sp.
CCCTTCCGTGTACCGATCGCCCGTCTGGCTGCTGCTCAGGCTGCTATCAAGTCTGCCAAGTAAGCAACTGCCTAATGGCAAATTTCAGCCCCGAACCGCAAGGTTCGGGGCTTTTTGTTTGCATCTGCGTTATAACATTGCTTTTTTCTACAATATCCTATATAATATTTTTATATGGTTCAGCCCGATATACTCAAAATACACACTTCAGGAGGTCATTATCATGAAGGATCCCAATTGCGGATACTGCGTACACGGCGAGCCCCTTGCTGCTTTCGGCATCTATATCTGCGACCTGAGCGTCAGCTCCCTGTACCTGTTCAAGGAGCAGAGCCATCCCGGCCGCTGCATCGTAGCTTATAAGGATCACATCAGCGAGATCGTCAACATTAGCGATGAAGACCGCGACGCCTTCTTTGCCGACGTTAACCGCGCTGCCAAGGCCATCCACGCTGCTTTCAACCCCAACAAGGTCAACTACGGCGCTTACGGCGATACCGGCTGCCACCTGCACTTCCACCTTGTTCCCAAGTACAAGGATGAGTTCGAATGGGGCGGCGTTTTCGCCATGAACCCCGGTCTGAAGAAGCTGACCGACGAAGAATATACCGAAATGATCGAAAAGACCAAGGCCAACCTGTAATGCATAAACAAAACGCGACAGCATAACGCTGTCGCTTTTTTATTTGTTTTATTCCGCCTTCTTGTTTTCAAACATGAAGCGGTCGACCTGATTGCGGATATGGCGGATATCTTCCGCCACGGTGCACACAAGCAGCCCGCCGCCGCAGCCTACAAGGCCGCCAACAACGCAGGCAATACCTACGCCAACATTGACAGTACCCATCACGATCAAACCGGCGATGACGCTGACAACCAACGAGAAACCGAAAATACCCTTAAGAATGGTAGCCCATACATTTTCCTGATTGGGTACGGCTTCTTCCTTCACGGAAGGCTGCTGAATCTTATCGCCAAAGTTCGCGGATACATATTCCTTCTTGACGCGCTCTTTTTCTTCGGTGCTCAGGATGCTGTAGCTTTCAAAATCAATATCCGTTACTTGCGTATTTGCACCGCATTCAGGGCAGCGGCGCACATCCGCTTCATTTTCAGATGCATAGAAGGAATGACACCAGGGGCAAACATAAATCTTTTTCATAAATAAACTCCTTTTTTATTCACACCACGAGTATTTTCTCAGCTTTACCCAATACCACACACAAACGGCTACACCTGCAAATCCCAGCACAAGGAAGAACGCTGCAGCACCGCTCCCCTTCCCTATACCGAAAAGCTGCTGAGCAAGGCCATCCGTACGCGAGACCGCCATCATCGGTTCAAACACTTCATCAATGAGCCATCCGCCAACCAGTTTGCCAACAGGAATGGTGAAAAACTGAAGCGAATTACGGCAGCTGAACACTCGTCCCTGCATTTCAGGCGGAATGGTCGTTCGCATGATCACATCCAGATTTGCGTTCATCATTGGAATACTGAGCCAGCCAAGAACGCTGCCCATGCACCAGACAAACGGACTGCGTCCAAATGCAAGCAGGAAGTTTTCGGTACTCATGGACAGCATCAACGTCAGGCATACCATACGCACGCGATCTTTGGGCTTCGAGGACAGCGTAACAATAACGCTGCCAACAAGCATAGAGATACTTGCGCAGGATTGCACAAGCCCAAGAATGGTCTCTCCCCCATTTGAGACGCTGAGCAGATACGCAGGCAGCGCCGCGTCAAAAGCGGAAGCCACCAGATTGATCCACGCAAGAAAGAAAATCAACTTCAAAATCAGCGGATTGGACTTGAGCCATACAAGACCGCTCTTTGCCTGTTTAAACAGACTATCTTTCCCCGTTTCCTTCTTCTCGGGCTGAGGAATGCGGATGAAGAACAAAAGCACCGTAAACGCCGTTGCAAACGTAAACAGGTCAAATACTACGATCACATCCAGTCCGCCAAAAGCATAAACCGCAGAAGCGATCACAGGCGTGATAATGCCATTCAGCGAATTGGAGAACGAGCGCAAGCCGCTTGTCTTTTGATAGTATTTGGGAGGCGTGAGCAGCGAAGCAGCTACTTCCGCCGCCGGCTGCTGTACGGTATTCATCAAGCCGCTGAAGGCATTGAGCACATACATATGCCAAGGCGCAAGCTGATCAGTTTTGTACAGTACAAGAATCGCTACCGTGCTGATGGCAGCAAACAGGTCGCCAAACAGCATGGTACGTTTCTTATCCCAGCGGTCGCTCAATGCGCCCGCAAAAATACTCATCAATACATAGGGCGCATAGGAGCATACGCTTATCAGCGCCGTCTGCAGCGCAGAGCCGCTTTTGCTGTACAGCCACAGGACCAGCGCGAAGCTCGTCATTCGGCTGCCAAGAGCGCTGAAGGTCTGCGTGCCCCAAAGCATCAGGTAGGGTCTGAGTTCCTTATTACCAAAAATACGTTCTTTTTTCATTTTGACTTCGCTCCTTTGATTTGAATCATGCCATCAAGTCAGCAAAGTCCGAGGACAAGGGGACGCTCCATGCAGTGTCCTCAAACCTTGCATGGAGCGTTTACAATGATCAAAAGCACAGGAAAACCTCTTTTGTTTACGGCTGATTGAGCACCTGAGCGCCAACATCAGGCACGTCCGTCATAATGGCGTCTGCGCCGATGGACTGCAGCCTTGCCATTTCTTCAGGCTCGTTGATGGTCCAGTACTGCACGGCAATATCATGCTTATGCGCGTAGTTGACCACGCGGGAGGTGCCAAGGTTGATGGTATAATCCGTGGTGGGAATCTGCAGTGCAACAAAGTTGAAGGCATCATCCCCTACAGGCCAGTTAAAGACGGAACAAACGAAGAATTTGATCACTTCGTTTACGCCTGCGCTGCGCATCATATCAGGATACGTAGAGTCCATATAGGCCGTTACTTCGTTGTTGAAAGTACCTACAACAGCTCTGTCAAGGCAGTCGTACTTTGCAAGCGTTTCATAGAGAATGTCGGCAGCCTTGAGACCGGCTTCGCCGCTGTTTTTGATTTCGATAATATAGCCGTACTGACCGTTGCTCTCCAGATAGGCCAGCGCTTCTTCCAGCGTGGTGATACGCAGGTCATCGGGCGTTTCGGTAAGCTGAGCAAAAGGCTTTTCGCCGTTGTCAGCAATAAACTTAGCGCCCATGTTGAGCTGCTTAAGCTGCTCAAGCGTCATATCACCGGGACGTACGTTGGTCTTGCCGAATACTGCTTCGGAGTCGCTGGTGCGGTCCAAAGTAGAATCGTGAAGGAGTACAGGAATACCGTCAGCGGTCAGGCGGATATCAAACTCGAAGATATCCAGCTCATACGCAGGATTCTCCACGCAGTTTTTCAGCGCCATCATGGTATTTTCGGGCGCAATGCCGCCGCCTGCGCGGTGACCGCTGAGCATGGTAACGCCAAGAGGCGTGATAAGCGGATTGGAAGCGTTATCGGTGGATACGGGAGCAGCCTTGGTATCGCGGGTAACCTGCCAGAAGGCAAAGCCTGCAAGCAGCGCCAGTACCAGCAGCACGATCACGATGGTTTTCAGCGTCTTCTTGATCCACTTCTTCATGGGGCAACCCTTTTCAAACCAGCGGAAGGTCAGGGGCCATACGCATGCAGCTGCCATTACCATCATGAAATAGCGAACGGCACGGGCAATATGATGACCGTTGAAAATGGCATTGAGAACAGGCTTCATGCCTTCCTTGATGCCCATTACGAAAATCAGACCCAACACTACTTTCAGCACCTGCGCAGCAGGCTTGGCCTTGACTTCAAAACGGATGTACTTACGTTCGATCCAGCAGCTCAGCAGCATAGCGGCACTGCATCCCATCAGCAGATAGCTGTTTTCAAGGCCGTGCTCCAGATTGACAGGGTCGACATCAGCGGGCCACTGTCTCAGCTCACAAAACAGTACGAAAGCAATGGAGCACAGGAACAAGCCGCCCATAGCCCCATACATGAGAGCAGGCTTTTCATCGCCCTTTTCAAACAGCGGATAGAAGGCGAAGATCATCACAGTACCAAGTACAAGCGATACGCCTACGTCAGCAGGGGTGTGCACGCCCAGATACATACGGGAAAGCGCAGTCAGCGCGATGAGCACAATGCAGACGATGCGAACGGCCCAATTCTTGACAGTTCTTGCAGGGCAGCCCAATACAGTTGTTACGCTCTGCGTATGACCGCTGGGGAAGGAGTAACCCGTTGCATCCGCCCTTGCAGCTTCTACAATGGTAAACTCAGGGTCGCGTACCCAGGGACGCGGAATGCGGTAGGCAAGCTTCAGAAACTGATTGACCAGCGTCCCGAAGAAACCAACGGTCATCAGGTAATAACCGCTGCGCTTGTTCACACACCAGAACACCACGATTGCCAACACGATGAACAGCGTCTCGCTGCCAAGATGCGTAATGGCAGAGAAAAACGAGTCGAGCAACGGGGTTCGGATACTTTCGAGCCAATACAAAAACTGCATTGAAATCCCTCCGTGTTTCTTTGGTAATACATGGTTTATCGTACCACAATCACAGCAAAATGGCAATCTCCGTCTTTTACAACCGCCCATCGCATATGCTCAAACAGCCTGCACTTTTGGGAGGTCGTACCATGAGGGACGCCATCGAACACCGCGCCTGCGAACTCGCCTTATACATCATCAAGCACAAAGCTACTGTCCGTTCGACTGCAAAGCAGTTTGGCATATCCAAATCGACCGTACACAAGGACGTGAAGGAACGTCTCAAGTCCATAGACCCCGACCTTTATGCACATGTATGCCTTGTACTCAGCTACAACAAGGCCGTCCGACACCTTCGCGGCGGTGAAGCAACACGGCTCAAGTACAGAAAACGAGGATAACGTTCTTCTTTCTCTTGCCAAAAGAAGGATTTTACAAACTTATGACGAATTTATTTCATAAAGGCGTATTGTTACGTCTGTTAATCTTGCCCTCAAGGGCAACGGGAAATAAAGGAGTATGGCTTCATGGCAAGTATCAACGACATCGGGATCGACCTTGGCACCTCACAGATCCTGATTTATGCGAAGGGCAAGGGCATTGTTCTGCGCGAGCCCACTGTTGTGGCCATTGACCGCGATACGCGCAACGTGCTCGCTTTCGGTGACGAGGCGCATCGCATGATCGGCCGCACGCCCGGCAGCATTTTGGCCATTCGCCCCCTGCGCGATGGCACCATTTCCGATTTTGAGCTGGTCAGCTTTATGCTGAAATCCTTTATCAACAAGGCGACCGGCAAGCATCTTTTTGCAAGACCTCATGCTATTCTTGCGCTGCCTACCACTATTAACGAAATGGAAAAGCGCTCTCTGATGTCCACCATGCTCAATGCAGGCATGAGCCGCACTCAGCTGATCAACCGCTCCATCGCAGCCGCTTTGGGCGCCGGTCTGCCCATGGATGAAGCCTACGGCGCGATGATCGTTGATATCAGCGCCGGCGTTACTGATATTGCCGT
>JAZKYW010000186.1:0-2542 GCA_045612325.1 Candidatus Limiplasma sp.
CCTGACCCATGCCGACGATGGCTTCCACGGGCATGCCGTAGGCCTTGCCGTAGAAGGGGATCATGATGAACAGGTTGGTCAGGATGGCAACGACGGTTGCGATCACAGAGCCTGCGACCATGCCGACGATGGCGCCCTTGCGGCTCTTCATGCGGCGGTAGATGACGGAAGCGGGGAACATCATGGCAAAACCCATGATGAAGTCCGCCAGCTCACCAACACCCTGAGAGGTGGAGTGCAGAAGGCCCAGCAGCGCCTTTACCAGCAGCACCATGGTGCCGGGCAGCGGACCCATGGCGAATGCGCCCAACAGTACGGGCAGGCTGCTCAGGTCCAGCTTGTAGAACAGCACCACGGGAATTTCGATCATGAACAGGATCGCGGCGATGGCGGCAAGGATGGCAACGGTAGCCAGTTCGCGGGTGGTGAGCAGGGAGTTCTTGGTCTTGGTCATTTTGGAAAACCTCCTTCAAGTTGCAAAATACCCCTGATGGCTTTTCATGCATCAGGGGCAATTAGCGCGCTTTATGGAAGTTCGCCATTGCTCTTCTCACATCCGGACTTTTGGCTGATAAGCCATTCACCGTCGGTTCCGGAATTTCACCGGATCGGGAAGCGCGAAAGCCGCGCTTCTTCGCGGACTATACCGCCGGTAGGGAGTTTCACCCTGCCCCGAAGAAGCCATTTGGGTTTCCGAGTGCATCATAGCACGCGGCTGTGTGGGATGTCAAGGAAATTATACCACGCTGCGCCCCGGGTGAAACATCAGATGTTCCAAAGACGTTTGAGCGCGGTGAAGCAGCGCACATACACCGCCATATCGTCTTCCTTTTCGCGGGGAGATTCATTGGCGAAGATGGTTTCCAGCTCCATGCGTGCCGTTGCTGTCAGCGCGACTTTGCCGTTATCCTCAAAGGCTTTGGGCATCAGCTTCTGCGCTGCCTGCGGGAACACATGGTAGAACAAAAGCAGATAATCCATGAGCAGATTATGCGTGCCTTTGCTTTCGGGATACGTGCCGTTGAAATGTTCCACGCTGCGGATGGCGCTGTGCAGACAGTTGTCATCATAGAGCAGACCGCGGGCCACTTCCTGCTTGGGATGGCGGCTTTGGATGGGCAGAAGCGCCTGCAGGGGATGGGAGGGGTCCAGCCTTGCCAGCGCCATGGAGCAGAGCCTTGCCTGCTGTTCATCGCTGAAGGCCTTGAGCAGCTGACCGCCGTTGCCTGCGATGCACATTTCCATGCGGTGCGGCATCATCATACGCATCGCGTTGTCCTGCCATGCACGCTGAAGCATTTCGCTCGAGAGGTAAAACAGGAAGCCCACCTGCACCAGCAGCAGGCATTCAAAATAACTGATGCGGCCTTCCGCACGGCTTTGCGCCATGCAGCTGCGGATGGCATCGGCATGCGTTGCCAGCAGGTCATCCAGAAGCAGCATGCACTTGTGCTGACCGCGGGTGGTGCTGCCTTCGCGGCGATAGGCATCCGTCACCTTGCGGATGGCTGTTTGCAGTGCGCGGTCCATGCCGTCAAAATCATGCTCAAGGTCATGGGCGTGGCGTTCAAGCAGCGAGGCGAAGAGCATCTGTCGGCAGCCCATCAGCAGCGAGGATTCAATGCTTGCCTGCTGCGCGCCGCCCAGCCACAGGCTGATATCAGCCGTGCTGCCGCCGATGTCCAGATTGAGGTAGCCGCTGCGGGCGTTGATTTCGCTGCGGCTTAAGAAGTACAGGCCGTCGGCCTGGTTTTCGGTGGCGTAGAGCACAGGCGGTACTCCCGCAGCCAGCGGGAGACCCGTCTCTGCTGCCACTTCACGTGCAAGGCCGCGCATCATTTCCAAATAGGCCTCCTGCTTGTGCAGGGGCATGGCGTTGGGCATGGAAATGCGCCACGATACGCCTGTGGAGCCCCAAAGGCGCGCGGAGAGCGAAGCCTGCAGCATCACCTGTTTCAGGTACAGGCGCATCACGCGGCGGGCGTAGTTTTCTTCGCCCCACTTAAGGTCGTAATACAGGGCGGAGGCGTTTTTCTGCGCCAGCGCTTCCAGCGTGCTGCGGTAATAGATATGTCCGTCCTTGAGTACGGTATTCCAGCGCTCGGGCTGGTCGGAGAACATATCCATCACGCTGTAGTAGGTAGCCTCCGAGGGGCTGCCGGGCAGCAGCGCATCCAAGGGCAAAAAGGCGTTGGTGAGCAAATCACTCGAACGACCTGCGGCAAGCAGCGTGCGGTGCATGCACTCGGGCAGCGAGGCAGGCTGCACTTTATCGCCCTGACGCAGCATCACCGTGGTGGAGATGCTGCCGAAATCCACCGCGATGGCGGCGGCAGGCTCATGCTTGAGCAGACGGCAGGGGATATCGTTGATGAGCGCGCCAAAGGAAAGTTCGCCGCGCCTGAGGGATACAAAGGCGGGGAAGGTATCGATGCAGACGGTCTGCCAGTTGGCGGAGGCGTTGGCATAACGCTCGCCCTGCTTCCAGCCGCGGGAGGAAAGCGCCCATGTGCTGAATGCGCCCGTCTGCTCGGTAAATACA
>JAZKYW010000187.1:0-5580 GCA_045612325.1 Candidatus Limiplasma sp.
GGCATCGATCATGTACTGCTCGCTCAGCAGCTGCTCGCCTTCCCACTTGCCGTGGTTCATGACAAAACGGGCAAACTTGAGCAGCGCGCGCGGCGTGCACAGTAGCGCGGAATCGCCCCAGGGGGTATCATCGGGCATGGAAAGGATCTCGGCGTTTTCAAAATCACCCAGACGGTCGAGCAGCTTCAGCTTCAGGTAATCCAAAAACTTCATGCCGCTGAGGCGTTCCACCAGTACGCTCAGTACATAGGAACCGGTGGAGTCGTAGAAGAACACGCTGCCGGCGGGCTTTTTGGGCTGGAGGCTGAAATACCAGCCGGTACGGTCGGTCACGCCAAAATCAAACCAGTGGCCGCCGGGGAAACAGGTGGACATGGTGAGCATATGACGGATGGTCTGCTTCTGAAGCCAGGGAGAGACTTCCTCGGGCAGCTTGTCGGGGAAGTACTTGATGATAGGGTCATCCAGCTTCAGCTTGCCTTCATCGGCAAGGAAGCCGATGGCGACAGCAACAAACGATTTGGTAACAGAGTACATGCGGTGAGGCATGTCAGCCTTGTAGGGAGCGACGTACTGCTCATGGAAAATGCTGTTTCCGCGCAGCATGAGCACGGAGTGCAGGTTGATCTCCCACTTGGCAAGGGTGCCCAGAAAACGGTCAATATGCTGTTGGCTCAGACCGGCGGCTTCGGGGGTGATATGCTCAAACATGTGTATTTCCTCCTGTTGATTTGAAAAACAGCTGCCCCGGCGGGAGCAGCTGATAAGGGTAAAATAGAGTTTTACCAGTTGACCTGCCAGCGGTGGCTGTAACCGGTGGAATTTTCGGTATCCTGCTCCTTGTTGGGGTCGTAAGCGGAGGTGGCGGCATGCTCGGCAAGCAGCTTGTCAAACTCGGCGGAGTCGAAGGGCAGGTCGACGGGCTTGTTGCCGGTCCACTGGCTGAGGTAGGCAGCGTTGGACAGGGTGAGCTCGTAGAGGGAATCCGGGCCGGGAGCCAGCAGCTCTTCGCCGTGCAGGATGGCGTTGGTGAAGTTCTGCAGGATGCCGGCATGAGCGGTCTCCTTGCCTTCGGGCAGGATCTCGATGACCTCGCCCTCGAAACGGGGAGAGTTGACCTTTTCGGTCACGCAGATCTCGCGCTCGCTGCGGTTGAGCTTCCACCACTTGAGCATGCCGTTTTCCAGAACCAGCTTGCCCAGCGTGCCGGAGATTTCCAGGCGGTTGGTGCCGGGGCATTCGCCGGTGGTGGTGATGAACAGGCCGGTCGCGCCGTTTTCATAGCGCACCATCAGGGTGGCGTCGTCTTCTACTTCGATGTTGTGGTACTTGGCAATGTCGCAGAAGGCGGTCATCTGCACGGGCATGCCGCAGATCCACTGCCACAGGTCAAGGTTGTGGGGGGCCTGGTTGAGCAGCACGCCGCCGCCTTCACCTGCCCAGGTGGCGCGCCAGCTGCCGGAGTCATAGTAGTGCTGGCTGCGGTACCAGTTGGTGATGATCCACACAGAGCGCTTCAATTCGCCCAGCTGACCGCTCTTGACGATCTCGCGGGCCTTGGCGAACAGGGGATTGGTGCGCTGGTTGAACATGATGCCGTAGACCTTGTCAGTCTTCTTGGCAACTTCGATCAGCTTTTTGACGGCGGTCACGGTGATGTCGCCGGGCTTTTCGCTCAGCACATGCAGGCCGTTTTCCAGCGCCTCGATGGCGATCTTGGCGTGCAGCAGGTGGGGAGTGGCGATGAGCACAGCATCCACCAGACCGCTGGTGAGCATTTCACGATAATCGGAGAAACGGGGAACGTCGGGGCAGCGCTCCTCGCACAGCGCGAGACGGGAGGGATCATTATCGCACAGGGCGCCCAGAACAAGACCGTTGATGCGGCCTTCGGAAATACAGGCCATGTGGGCGGAACCCATGTTGCCGATGCCTACGATACCGATGCGTACGTTTTCCATGATACATACTCCGTTTCGTATATTGGTATTTGCGAAGGGGGGGTACCTCTTCGCATATCAAGCCAGTGTACTTCTCTCATTTTACAGCAAAAAACAGAGCAACCACATTGCACTTTGAAACGTAATACATTGCAAAAATGATCATTTGTGTGCTACAATAGCTTTGAGGTGATGACCGATGGATGACAGAGTGCTTTTCTCGGACGGCGATGTGATGTTCCGCTACAATCTGGACACGCATCCTGTGCCCGAATCGTTTACCATGCATACGCATAATCTGTGCGAGATCTATATTTTTTTAAACGGCAAGGCAAGTTTTAGAATCGAGGGCAGCGAGTACCGTCTTGAGCGCGGCGACCTGCTGGTCATGCGCCCGGCGGAGGCGCACTGTATTCAGGTGCAGGCCGACCATCCCTACGAGCGTCTCTCCGTGCATTTTGAGCCTTCGCTTTTTGAAAGGATCGATCCCGAAGGCAAGCTCATGCGCGTGTTTGAGGACCGCGAGGCCGGACGTTTCAACCGCTTTTCGGCAGCGGATTTTCCTGACCAGAACTACCGCGTGATGCTTACGCAGCTGATGCAGCCGGGCAACTGCAGCAGACTCAACGTGATGTCGGTGCTTTTGCCCATCCTCAACCAGCTGTATCAATTGTACCAGCAGAGGGATGAACTGGCCCCTGCTACGGAAAGCACGCTGCTTTTTCAGGTTATCCGCTACGTAAACGAGCATCTGAGCGAACCGCTTTCGCTGGATTCGCTGTGCGAGCGTTTCTACATCAGCAAACCGCAGCTGTGCCGCACCTTCAAGCGCACCACGGGCGCGTCTGTCGGCGAGTATATCGCCGCCAAACGCCTTTTGCAGGCGCAAACCATGCTGCGCGCCGGCATGCCGCCCACACAGGTATGCACCGCCTGCGGCTTCAACGATTACTCCGCCTTCTACCGTGCCTACCGCAAGCACTTTGGCACAGGTCCCAAAAAGACCCAGCAGGGGTAACCCCCAAAAACACTCATAGCAGCCGTATTCTGCTGTGAGTGTTTTGATTTGTTTCAATAGTTGTTCACCCAAAATTCAATTTTATCAAGTAAAATAAGTCGGAACGGAATCCTTTGAGAAAGGAGACGAAGAACAAATGCAATATCGCAACGAGATCAAGCACCTGATCACCCCGGCTGACAGGGCCGCCATCTGCGCGGTGATGAAGACCGTGGCCAAGCTTGACCCTCATGCACAAAAGAAGGGTTATTACACCATCCGAAGCCTGTACTTCGATAACCTGACGGATAAAGCCCTGCGCGAAAAGCTGGACGGCGTGAACGAGCGTGAAAAGTTCCGCATCCGCTACTATGACGGCGACACGAGCGTTATCCATCTGGAAAAGAAGGTCAAGCGCGACGGTGTGGGTTATAAGGTATCCTGCAGCCTTACGGCGGAGGAAGCCCGGCGCATCGTGGACGGCGATACGCTGTGGATGGCGTCCGACAGGCGCGCGCTGCTTGTGGAACTGTATGCCAAAATGAAAAGTCAGGGCTTAAGGCCCAAAACCATCGTGGATTATGAGCGCATCCCCTTTGTGTACAGCGCAGGCAATGTGCGCGTAACGGTGGATTACAACATCCGCACGGGACTTCGCGCCACGGATTTTCTGAACCCCGATTGCGTTACCGTACCTGCGGGCGGCAGCGATATCGTGCTGGAGGTCAAATGGGATGACTATCTGCCTTCGGTCATACGCCACGCCGTGCAGCTTAAAGGGCGCAGGGCAACGGCATTTTCCAAATATGCACAGTGCCGTATCTACGGCTGAGAAAGGAAGGTATCCTCATGAATTTCAATGACATCTTCAAGTCTTCTTTCCTGGAGAACATCGCTTCCGTATCCGTGGTGGATATGCTGGTGACCCTGCTGCTGGCTTTTGGCCTTGGCCTGTTCATTTTTCTTGTGTATAAGAAAACCTATTCCGGCGTGATGTACTCCTCCTCCTTCGGCGGCACGCTGGTGGCGCTTACCATGATCACCTCCATGACCATTCTGGCTGTTACCAGCAATGTGGTGCTCAGCCTTGGTATGGTGGGCGCCCTGAGCATCGTGCGCTTCCGCACCGCCATCAAGGAGCCCATGGATATTGCCTATCTGTTCTGGGCCATTGCCTCGGGCATCGTGCTGGCTGCGGGTATGATCCCTCTGGCTGTGCTGGGCAGCGTGATCATCGGCATCGTGATGCTGGTGTTTCTCAACCGCAAGGCTGTGCATGACCCCTATATTGCCGTGATCACCTGCGAGAACGCCGCTGCCGAAAAGGCCGCTGCCGAATATCTGCAGAAGAACGTGGAAAAGGCCGTCATCAAGGCAAAGACCGTACAGAGCGGCAGCATCGAAATGACCTGGGAGATTCGTCTTGCCAAGCAGGATACGGATTTCATCACCCAACTGGGCGAGATGGACGGCGTACAGTCTGCCGTGATGGTCAGCTACAACGGCGATTACCTTGGGTGAGGTGGCATAAATGCTTCGGCACAAGAACATTGAACGGGTGTGCTGCGTGATCCTTGCGCTGACGCTGCTGGTATCGGGCCTGTTCGTGGGCGCTGCGACCGGGGGCTTCATCAGGGGAGAGGCGTCGGTCGGCTATGAAGACCGCCTGTTCGATCAATCGCGCGTGCACACCATCGACATCGTCATGGATGACTGGGAAGGCTTTGTATCCACCGCCTCAAGCGAGGAGTACTCAGCCTGCAGCATCGTCATCGACGGTGAAAGCTACAAAAACGTAGCCATCCGTGCAAAGGGCAACACATCGCTTTCCTCCGTGGCGGCATACGGCAACAACCGCTATTCCTTCAAGGTGGAATTTGATCACTACCAGAATGGCAGCACCTATCACGGCCTGGACAAGCTGAGCCTGAATAACCTGATCCAGGACAATACTTATATGAAGGATTACCTCGCCTATACCCTGATGGGTAAAATGGGCGTGGCAGCCCCGCTGTGCAGCTTTGTGCAGATCAACGTAAACGGCGAACCGTGGGGATTGTATCTGGCGGTAGAAGGCGTGGAGGATTCCTTCCTGCAGCGCAACTACGGCAAGGACCACGGCGAACTGTACAAGCCCGACAGCCTTTCCTTCGGCGGCGGACGCGGCAACGGCGATGATTTTGACATGGGCGATTTCATGAAGGACTTTGATTTCTCCTCCATGGAAGGCGACTGGCAGAACTTCGGCATGCCCGAAATGCCCGAAGGATTCGGCAGCTTTGATCCTTCGCAAATGGGCGGCTTCGATTTCACGCAGTTCATGGGCGGCACGCAGCCGAAGGCAACGCAAGCCCCCGAGGTGACCGCCGCCCCCGATGCGGATGCAGGCGCAAGCAGGAACGGCATGCCCGATATGGGCAATCTGCCTGCGGGATTCGATCCTTCCCAAATGGGCGGCATACCCAACATGGGCAATATGCCTGACATGAGCAACCTGCCCGCGGGGTTTGATCCCTCCCGGATGGGCGGTTTCGGTCAGCGGCCTGCTGCAACGGAAGCCCCCGAGGCGACCGCCGCGCCTGACAGCAGGGGCGCAGAAGACGGATCGTGGCCATGTCGTTCTGTGAGCCAACGACGTGAATC
>JAZKYW010000188.1:0-2285 GCA_045612325.1 Candidatus Limiplasma sp.
AGGCGCGGAGCCGGGTGCAGGGTCGAAGACCCTGCCCTTAGAAGGCCCAGTTGCCGTTGCGGAAGACGGGGACGGTGGTGCCGTCTTCGCAAATGGCGTCGATGGCAAGGTCATCGGTGCCGATCATGAAGTCCACGTGGATCATGGAATCATTGATGCCCATGGCGTGGCATTCTTCGAGGGTGTAGTTGCCGTAATCCTTGAGGGTGTCGATGTAACCCGCGCCCACGGCAAAGTGGCAGGCGGCGTTTTCATCAAAGAGGGTGTTGTAGAAGAGGATGCCGCTGTTGCGGATAGGGCTGTCATAGGGCACGAGGGCGCATTCGCCCAGATAGGCAGCGTTCTCGTCCATGGAAACCATCTGCTTGAGCAGTTCTTCGCCCTTTTCGGCCTTGACTTCAACAGCCTTGCCGCCTTCAAAGCGCATGGAGAAGTTTTCGATCATCTGGCCTTGATAGGAAAGCGGCATGGAGGAGTAAACGATGCCCTCGGCCTCACCCTTCATGGGCGAGGTGAATACCTCTTCGGAGGGGATGTTGGGGTTGAAGGTGTGACCGGTCAGGCTGGTATCGCATCCGCCGCGGAATTCGCCCTGCGGGATGAGACCCACGGCGAGGTCAGTGCCGTTGGCGGCGGTATAGTGCAGCTTGCGGATGTGCAGGTTGTTGAGGTACTCGCAGCGGTGGGCAAGGTCGGCGTTGTGCTCCTGCCATGCCTTGATGGGGTCATCGGTCACGCGGCTGCAGGAGAGGATGACCTCCCACAGCTTTTCCATGGCGCGGGCAGGGGTAAGGTCGGGGAATACCTTTTTGGCCCATGCCTTGCCTGGTACGGCGGCAATGCACCACTGGTACTTGCCTTCCATCTGATCGCGGTAGGACTTGAGCACCTTGTAGCGTCCCTGACGGCCCTTGGCCATCTTCTTGCTGTTGATGCCCTTGAGTCCGTCGGGGTCTTCACTGTCGATGTAGATGCGGCAGGGCAGCTTGTCCACATAGTGCTGCATCTTGGCTTCTTCCCACTTTTCCACGGTGGAGAGGGTCTTGACGGACTGATGACGCACATGCAGCTTAGTCAGCGGCTGATAATCCCAGTCCACGGTCACCTTGGAGGCACCTGCGCGGTAGCACTCCTCCACGACCATACGCACAAATTCGGGCTGGTCAAGGCCGGCAACGATGACCACTTCCTGACCCTTTTCGATATTCACGCCCGCGCGGGCGATGAGCTGCGCGTACTTGCGCAAAACGGTTTTCTTCATAATAAATGGAAACCTCCCGATATGGTTGAATTTGGCTTTGTGTAAGCATTATAACCGCTTGCATCGGGTATGACAAGCATGGTAAAATGATAAAAAACATTATTTGCACAAAGCTCCCAAAAACACTTGACATTCGTCAATGGCACTGGTAAAATAGCCGAAATCCAAAGATAATGAAAGGGTGGAATGAACGATGTTGGAGGATAACATTCGCACGGGCCTTACTTTTGACGATGTACTGCTGGTGCCCCGTGCCAGTAACGTACTGCCCCGCGATGTAGACACTACTGTTGAGCTGATGCCCGGTATCAAGCTGAACATCCCCATGCTGTCTGCCGCCATGGATACCGTAACCGACGCCCGTCTGGCCATTGCCATGGCCCGCGAAGGCGGTCTGGGTATCATCCATAAGAATATGTCTGTAGAAGAGCAGGCCACTCAGGTGGACAAGGTAAAGCGCAGCGAGCACGGCGTTATCACCGACCCGTTCTACCTCTCTCCTGACCATCTCATCCGTGACGCGGAAGAGCTGATGGGCAAGTACCGCATTTCCGGCGTACCCATCACCCGCGGCAAGAAGCTGGTTGGCATTCTGACCAACCGCGACCTGCGTTTTGAAACCGATGAGACCCGCCGCATCGAGGAGGTTATGACCTCCAAGAACCTGATCACCGCGCCCGTGGGCACTACCCTCGAGCAGGCTAAGGAAATCCTGGCCGCCCACCGCATCGAAAAGCTCCCCATCGTAAACGATGACTTTGAGCTGTGCGGTCTGATCACCATCAAGGATATCGAAAAGGCCACCAAGTACCCCAACTCCGCCAAGGACGGCAAGGGCCCTCTGCTGTGCGGCGCTGCCATCGGCATCACCAAGGACGCCATGGTCCGCGTTGAGGCTCTGGTAAAGGCCAAGGTCGACCTCGTCTCCCTCGACTCCGCGCACGGCCACAACACCGGCGTTATCGAAAAGGTCAAGGAGATCCGCGCCGCCTATCCCAACCTGCCCATCATCGCGGGCAACGTT
>JAZKYW010000189.1:0-9691 GCA_045612325.1 Candidatus Limiplasma sp.
GGCAGACCGGCCTTGTCGCCCAGAATGGTAATGCGCACGTTTTTCTCATCCAGCTCGTCGATCTCGGAATGGAAAAAGTCCAGAATCAGCTGCATGAGGGCTTCCACCTCGGCCTGGGAGCGGTTCCAGTTTTCGGTGGAAAAGGCGTACAGCGTCAGCGCCTGAATGCCAAGGTCGCTGGAATTGCGGATGATGCCGCGCAGCGCCTCGGTGCCTGCACGGTGACCCAGCGCTACCTTCAGCTTATGCTGCTGCGCCCAGCGTCCATTACCATCCATGATGATGGCCACATGCTTGGGCAGGCGGTCCATATCGATGGGGGCATAGAGGGGAGTTGTCATAAACCGCTCCTTTCGCGATCGCGCGGATCGCCCGTCAAAAAACGCGAAACGATGAGCCTGCGCCCATCGTCCTCAACAGCCACCACGCGGGTGGAGGCATACCCCTGCTTTTCGCCCTCGTCGGAGCGCAAAGCATCTTCGGGGGATGGACTGCGGCGGGGCGGCGCGGCGGTGAGCACGACATCCACATTGGTGATGCCGCTCGCAGAGAGAATAGCCAAAGCCGCCGTTGCCGGCAGACCTAAAAGATGTTCAAATGTCTGCTGCATATTGTGTGCTATACTCCAACAAAGGTAAACTAACTTACCGGAGGTGCAGGAGGGCGGTCAGCCCTCCTGCTCAATTCGTATCCGCCGGCTGACCTGCGGTCGGCAAATGTAAAGGTTCATTCGCCGTGCGCAGCACCCGGGCGGGGCGGGCACGATTCCGCGCTTGCGCGGAATCATACCACAGCACTCAAACGAAAAAACCGCAAAGCGGGTTTTTCGTTTGCCTGTTACACCGCCATGATCTCCTTTTCCTTCTCGGCAGTCAGCTTGTCGATGTTCTTGATGGCGTCGTCGGTCTTGTCCTGCATCTTCTTTTCAGCGGACTTGCGGTCATCCTCAGTGATCTTGGTGTCCTTTTCCAGCTTCTTGAACTGGTCCATGGCGTCACGGCGGATGGAGCGAATGGCTACCTTGGCTTCCTCACTGGTCTTGCGTACCAGCTTGGTCAGCTCCTTGCGGCGCTCTTCGTTCAGTTCGGGAATGATCAGACGGATGACCTTGCCGTCGTTGGTGGGGTTGAGGCCCAGGTCGCTCTTGAGGATGGCCTTCTCAACCAGGGAGATGGACTTCTGATCCCACAGGTTGATCACCAGCATGCGGGGTTCGGGAGCGGTGATGTTGCCCATCTGGGTCAGAGGGGTCTGCACGCCGTAGTAATCCACGGTGATGCGCTCCAGCAGCTGGGGATTGGCGCGGCCGGCACGGATGGAGCGCAGCTCCTCGTTAAATACGGAAGTGGTCTTGTTCATCTTGTCAACAGCAGTGTCGATAACCTGACGATACATATGAGTTCCTCCTTACAGAAGATAAAATACTTATGGATAGTATTATTTTATCGCGTTTCGGGCAAAAAGGCAAGCACAATATAACAAAGCGGGCGAACCTGACGGCCGCCCGCAAAGAAAGCATTATGCGTTTGCAAACAGATTGGAGGTAGCCTCGTCCTCGTACTGACGGGTGTAGAGGCTGTAGTAGTGGCCCTTGCGCTTGAGCAGTTCATCATGTTTGCCGCGCTCGATGATCTTGCCGTCACGCACCACAAGGATGAGGTCGGCATTCTTGATGGTGCTCAGTCGGTGGGCGATGACCAGAGAGGTGCGGCCCTTGATGATGGTCTCAATAGCGGACTGGATCTTCTGTTCGGTGAGGGTGTCAACGCTCGCGGTGGCCTCATCCAGCACCAGAATGCGCGGGTTGGCCAGAATGGCGCGCGCAAAGGAGATGAGCTGCTTTTCGCCGGTGGAGAGCATATCGCCGCCCTCGCCGACGTCACTGTCCAGCCCCTTTTCCATGCGGGCAACGACTTCCTTGGCGCTTACCAGCTCCAGCGCACGGTCGATCTCCTCATCAGTGGCGTTGGGGTTGCCGTAGAGCAGGTTTTCGCGCACGGTGCCGCTGAACAGGTGCGGCGTCTGCAGTACATAACCGATGGCGGAATGCAGCCACAGCTGGCTGCGCTCGCGTGCGTCGCGCCCGTCAATGAGCACCTGACCCTTGGTGGGCTCAAAGAAACGGCATACAAGGTTGACCAGCGTGGATTTGCCCGCGCCCGTCTCGCCTACGATGGCGATGTTGGAGCCGAAGGGGATCTTCAGATTGAAGTTTTCCAGCACGTACTCATCGCCGTCAGGATACTTGAAATCCACATCCACAAACTCGATGTCGCCCTTGAGGGGCTCCCAGTTTTCGCGCTTGGGATCAAAGCTGTCGCCGTACTTTTCGATGACTTCGCTGCTGTCCACCACGTCGGATTTGGTCTCGAGGAGGCGGGAGAGGCGCTCGATGTTTACCTGCGTGGTGATCAGGTCGGAAATGGCGTCAATGATCCAGCGCACGGGCTCCATCATGCCCTGAGCATAGCTCATGAACATGGAGAAGGTGCCCACTTCGCTGGCGGCAATGTATCCGCCGCGCCACAGCACGATGGCCAGCGCGCAGGAGGAGGCAAGGTTGAGGGTGGCGCCAAACAGGCCGCGCAGATGCGCCACGCGTACGCTCTTTTTGCGCATGGCGGAGGTATCTTCCAGGAAGTCGTGCGCCATCTTGTCCTCGATGACGAGGGTCTTGATGGTCTTTGCGCCGGTGATGCCTTCGTTGAAATCGCCGGTGATCTTGGAGTTGAGCTCGCGCACCTCGCGGTTTACCCTGATCAGGCGGGACTGGAATACGGAGAACAGCGCGATGATCAGCGGCAGGATGAGGATGACCATCAGCGCAAGCTTGGCGTTTACCACCAGCATCACGATGATGGCGCCCACCAGATAGGACAGGTGCCATACCGCATCCATCAGAGACCAGCTCACCAGCGAGCCGATGCGCGAGGTGTCGCTCATGATGCGGGCGTGGATGTAGCCGACGCTGTTTTGGTTAAAGTAGGAGAAGCTGAGCGTCTGCAGGTGGTTGAAGGCGGCGTTTCGCAGGTCGCGGTTGACGCATACCTCCACAGCCATGGCGCGCTGACAGGATGCGTAGGTCAGTACGCCCATCAGCACAAGGCTGCAAACGTAGATGGGAATGAACAGCCAAAGGGTATCCAGCGTATTGCCGCTGATGAAGTGGTTGAGCGCATAGCGCTGAAACTGCGGGATGAGCAGGTCAAAGCAGGTGGTGAGCAGGCCGCAGACGACCATCACGAACAGCACGCTTTTGTACTTTTTCATGAAAGGCAGTACCTTGCCGATGCCGAAGAACGGCAGGGAACGCTTTTCTTCGTTGTTGTTGGGCTGGCTCATGCTTCCACCTCCTCAGAGGACAGGGTCTGGATCTCGTAAATGCGCTGATAAAGTCCGCCCGAATGGCGCAGCTCCTCGGGCGTGCCCATCTCCGCGATGCGTCCGCGGTCCAGTACGATGATCTGATCGCACTTGGAAAGCGTGGTGATACGGTGGGAGATGAGGATGATGCTGGCAGAGCCGAAGCGCTTTTCCAGCGCCGTGCGGATCTTGGCGTCAGTCTCGGCGTCCACGGCGGAAAGCGAGTCGTCAAAGATCATGATGGGCGTTTTCTGGGTGAGCATGCGGGCGATGGCTGCGCGCTGCTTCTGACCGCCGGAGAGGGTAACGCCGCGCTCGCCAACAAAGGTGTCATAGCCCTTGCTGAAGCTTTCGATGGTCTCATCCAGGCAGGCCGCGCGGGCAGCCTCGCGGATGTCGGAAAGGGTCATGTCCGCGTTGGTGATGGACAGGTTTTCCTTCAGCGTACGGCTGAAGAGGAAAGGCTCCTGCAGAACGATGCCGATGTTTTTGCGCAGATGCTCCAGCTTGATATCGGCAATGTCCACGCCGCCAATGGTGATGCGGCCGCTGTTTTCGGGCAGGTCGTACAGGCGGTCCAAAAGCAGCATCAGGGTGGATTTGCCGCTGCCCGTGCCGCCCAGAATGCCAAGCGTGGTGCCGCTCTTCATGGTGAAGTGGATGTCGTGAAGCATCTGCGGGCAGCCTTCGTAGGCAAAGTTGACGTGCTCAAAAGCGATGTCGCCGGTCATGTCGGCTTCACGGGCATTTTCGCGGTCGCATTCCTGCTTGCTGTTCATGATGTAGGCGATACGGTCAATGGCAACGCCCGCCTTGCTCATGTCGGCGATCATGCGGCCCAGCATACGGATGGGCCATACCAGCATGCCGTTGTAGGAAAGGAAGGCGATGTATTCGCCGCTGGTCATGCTGCCCCTGAGGCAGAAGAGCACACCGAACACCACCACCAGCATCACCTGCAGGCCGCTCAGGATATCCGCCGTGCTCCAGAAGCGCGCCATCACCTTGCCAAGGCGCACCCACAGGCCGGTGTATTCTTCGTTGTGCTTTTCAAAACGGTCGCGCTCGTAACGCTCGCGTCCAAAGGCACGCACCACGCGCACGCCGGTCAGGTTCTCCTGCGCCATGGCGCTCAGGCGGCCTTCGCTCTCATCGCACTCCTTAAAGCCGGAGCCGATCTTTTTGTGAAACTGGAAGGAATACCAGATGATGAAGGGCATGGGCGCAAGGGCGATCAGGCACAGCCATACGTTCATGCCGGTCATAAACGTCATGGAAAGCGCAAGCAGGATCACGATGCGGAACAGCTGCGTCATCTGGCCGGCAACGAACTGACGGGTGGTATCCACGTCGGATGTGCAGCGCTGGATGATATCGCCCGTGTGGTTTTTCATGTGCCAGCTGAAGGGCAGGCGCTCGATATGGGTGTAGAGCGTATCGCGCATGGTCTTGACCAGCGTTTCGCTGGCGCGGGTATTGCTCAGCAGGAAGCCGTACTGGGAAAGCACCTTGAGCAGGGCCACTGCCAGGATGGCCAGCGCCATGATCCACAAATGCTGCCCCAGATACTCAAAGCCACCCACAGCGTTGACCAGTTTCATCACCGCCGGGCCAAAGGTGGGCTCGTTTCCGCCGATGGCGTTGTCCACCGCCGCGCGGATGATCTGCGGCGAGAGCATATCAGCCAGTGCCGTCAGCGCCGCTGCCAGTATGCTCAGGATAAAGTAGATTTTGCTGCCTTTCAGAAAGCGCCAGATGAGCGCAAACTTGGAGGCTGCGGTTTCCTGTTTTTGCATGGTGTTCTCCTTTCGCGTAGCTACAAAAAAAGCCGCTCACAGCAGGCCTGAAAGCCTTGCGTAAACGGAGGTTCGCACAGTTTCGTGCCCGAGCACGACATCTTCTACATCCTATCACACGCATATGGGGATGTCAATGTGTAGGCGTACATGTATCCGGATGTTAGAAATCAGGACATTGTTATTCACCATCCGACCGTGGTAAAGTGATAGCGTCGCAAAAAAGGCGGAGGGGTCAAAACATCCCGTTGCAACAGGACATTGTTATTCACCCTCTGACCGTGGTAAAGTGATACCGTCGAAAAACAACATGACCGCAGGGAACGGACTCCGCACGGAGCCCCGTTCCCTGTTTGCGTTAAGGGAGGGGAGAGATGAGCGCCAAACGATCCAAAAATGAAATGCTGGAAGCAGCCGCTTTGCTTGCCGAGGGCAAAAGCGCGGGCGAGGTATCGCGCATCCTGGGCCGCGCGGAAAGCACCGTGCGCCGCTGGATGAAGGATGACAGCACCCGCGAAGCCTATCGCGAGGCCATACTGCGCACGGCGCTGGTCAGCTACGCCCGCGCCATCCGCAAACTGAGCGATCAGGTGGATGCGGATAACGAGGCCGTGGCCCAGCGCGCTGCCAAGGATATCATCGACCGCTTCGGAGACGCCATCATGCAGGAGCGCGACCGCGAGGTCGTGGTGCGCGTGGTGGGTGCGCCCGAAATCGGCATGCCCGAAGAACCGCAGGAGGAGAGCGAATGAAGGAATACCGAGTCACCTATGACCCAACGCCCAAACAGCGGCTGTTTCATGCCTCCTGCGCGGATGAAGTGCTCTTCGGCGGCGCGGCGGGCGGCGGCAAATCCAAAGCCATCGTGATGGATGCGCTTTTCCGCTGCCTCATGTTTCCCAAAACGCATGCCTACATCTTTCGCCGCACCTACGGCGAACTGGAGGATACCATCATCCGCGAGGCAAGGGACAGCTATCCCGACGGGCTTGGCAAGTACAACGCCGCCCGTCACGAGATCGAGCTGCCCAACCGTTCGGTCATCCACTTCCGCCACTGCGCCCACAGGGAGGACCGCTTTCTTTACAAAGGCGCCGAGATCCAGTGGCTCTACTTTGATGAGCTGACCAGCTTTGAAGAGGAGATCTACGAGTTTCTCAAAACGCGCCTGCGTGCCAAGAAGGCGCTTGGCGTAAGGCCATGCGTGCGCGCATCCTCCAACCCGGGCGATATCGGGCATGCGTGGGTGAAAAAACGCTTTGTGGATGCCGCGCCGCCCACGGAATTGTTCTCTGTGGAGGTCGTAAGCCGCGCAAGCCATAAGCGCAAGCGCTACCGCCTGCAGTACATCCCCAGCCTCGTTACGGACAATCCCTTCATCGGCGAGGATTATCTGTTTCAGCTGGAAAGCAAGCCCGCTGCGCTGCGAAACGCTTTGCTCTATGGCGACTGGAACGCCTTTGAAGGTCAGGTGTTTTCGGAATGGGCGGACCGTCCCGAGCACTACCGCGACCGCCTCTGGACGCATGTGGTGGAGCCTTTCGCCATCCCCGACCACTGGCCGCGCTACATGAGCTTTGACCACGGCTACTCGAAGCCCTTCAGCGTGGGGTGGTGGGCGGTATCCCCAAACGGCACCGCCTACCGCTACCGAGAATGGTACGGCTGTGAGCCGGGACGAGCGGATAAAGGCGTCAAGCTCACGCCAAGGCAGATCGCGCAGGGCATTCTGGAGCGCGAAAGCCACGAGACTGCCAACAACATCCGCATCGACCGCATCGCCGACCCCGCCATTTTCGACCGCTCAAGGGGCGAAAGCGTTGCGCAGCTCATGCAGCCCAAGGGCAATGAGGCGGGGCTGTTCTTCCGTCCGGGCGAGCACAACCGCCTCGCGGGCAAAATGGAGCTCCACGAACGCCTGCGCTTTGATGAGGAAGGCCATCCCCGCATGCAGGTGTTTACCACCTGCCGCGATTTCATCCGCACGCTGCCGGCGCTTCCGTACTCGCAGCGCACCGTGGAGGATGTGGACTCCGAAGCCGAAGACCACATCTACGACGAGACCCGTTACTTCTGCATGGCAAGGCCCGTCAAGGCCAAGCCCCCAAAGCGTTCGGCGGCGGTCTTTGACCCCTACCGCGAACGCTGACAAACCGAAAGGAGTCCCCTTTGATGACAAACCGCGAACAAACCATTACGGAGGAAGCCTACGGCAGGCTGCGCGTGTGGCGCGACGGCTGCCGCGAGATCCACGAGCGCGCAAGGGAAGCGCGCAGCATCCTGCTTCTGCAGGACCCCCGTCAGGATGCGCAGACGGCTTCGCGCCGCAAGGACAAGCGCACCCTGCAATTGCAGACCCTCAAATCCACCTTCAACAACTGCGTGGCAGACCAGATGGACAATATGCCCGAAGCGCTCATGATGCCCGAACGCGCAGGCCTTGAAACCGTTGCCGAGGATCTGGGCGATATCGTGCGCCATGTGCTGGCGAGCAACGATTTTGAAGCCCTGCACCGCCGCCGCGTGGAGGATTGCTTTGCCACAGGCACAGCCGTCACGCAAGTGGCGTGGGACCGCGATATGGACGGCGGACGCGGCAACATCGCCCTCATCCGCTGGCCCATCGAGGCCTTCCTCTGGGACCCCGCCTGCGAAAATCTGCAGGACGGACGCGCCGTGTTCAAGGTCAGCTGGCATCCCATGAGCTGGTTCAAACAGCACTACCCCGAGCAGTACCCCTACATCGGCAGCGATGAGGCTGAGTATTCGGGCCTTGGCATGGCTGCCGCTCAGGAAGCGGGCCGTCCCGCCGATGAAAACCGCGCCATGCTCATTGAATACTGGTCCCGCCTCTACGATGCCGCCAAACGCCGCTACACCGTAAACGCTGCGCTGCTTGCGGGCGGCGTGCTGCTTTCCCACACGGAGGATGTATACCGCCACGGCATGTATCCCTTCATTCTGGATGTGTACACACCCATCGAAGGCCTGCCTGTCGGCGACGGCCTTGTGCAGGAGCTTGCGCCCATGATGCGCTACGTCAACCGCTATGCCAGCTACATCGATATGAACCTGCGCATGGCCTCCAAAGGCCGCCTGCTCATCGACCGCAACGCAGGCATCGACAAGGAAGCCCTCATGAACTGGGAGACCGATGTTGTGGAAGGCGACCGCATCGACCCCAGCGCCCTGCAGTGGCTGCAAACGCAGCCCTTTACCGGCATGGTCACCCGACAGATGATGCAGCTTCAGGCCGATATCAAGCAGGACAGCGGTCAAAACCAGTTTGCCCGCGGCGAAACGGTCGGCGGCGTTACGGCGGCAAGCGCCATCAGCGCCCTGCAGGAGGCGGGCGGCAAAATCACCCGTCTGCGCACGCAGGGGCTCAATCAGGGCTTCCGCGAGATGGTCACACAGGTGATGTGGCTCATCAGCCAGTTTTATGACCGCCGCAGGGTGTTCTTTATCACAGGCAGAGAAGTAAGCGCCGCGCCTGAGCATCTCTTCGGACAGAGCACCTTCCCCGCGCCGCCTTATACGGTGCAGGTACAGGTGCAGCGGCGCAATCCCCTCAGGCAGCAGGCGCAGAACGAGCTGGTTTTGCAGGCGTATCAGATGAGCGCGCAGGCAGGCCAGCATTTCCCGTTGAGCACCCTGTTTGAGCTTTTGCAGGTGGAAGGCAAGGAGCGCCTGCTTCCCGTGCTGCGCGAAAATGAACAGCTACCTGCCGAAAACGCACATCTCAAGGAACTGTGCAAACAGGCAGGCGGCATGATGGACCGTCAGCAGCAAAACGCCGCCCGCCAGCAGGAACTGGTGGATAAGCTGATGGAAGAACGCGCACAGCTGGAGGATACCATCCGCCTGATGCAAGCCAGGCTGGATGAACAAAACCTGATCAACGAAGCGGAGAAGGAGAGCGTTGAGCCCGCCTGACCCGCTTTTTTGATACATAAAAGTCATGGCCATGACAACAAAAAGGAGGAAAACCCAAATGGAAACCAACACCACGACCATGGAAACCGTACTCGACGCCGCCGCTCAGGTCGCACAGCCTGTGCAGCCCGCTCAGCCTGCTGAGGATATCACCCTCAAGCTGCGCGCGCAGGAACTGATCACTCAGGCGCGCACCATTCAGGCTGTCGCTCAAGCGGATGTAATGGCGCTGTACAACAACGACCCCGAGGTGCGTGCCCGCATCCTGCGCGGCGAATGGGATTTCATCGACGTGTGGAAGAACATGCAGCCCGCTCAGCAGCCGCCCATCCCCGTACGCACCGCCAACGGCGGCGCAGGCGCCATGAACATCAGCGGCATGAATGACGCGCAGTTCTCCAAACTGAACGAAATGCTCAAGCGTGGCGCAAAAGTCGATATGCGCTACTGAGCGCGAAGCTTCGTCCCCAAAATTCGCTGCGCGATTTTTGGGGACGGGGGCTGGGGTATGTATCCGCGCAGGCGCGGATACTCCCCGCCCCCACGGCAAAGCCGCGGGATACGAATACAGTCAGAGGGCCTGCGGGCCCTCCGAC
>JAZKYW010000190.1:0-7107 GCA_045612325.1 Candidatus Limiplasma sp.
ACCCGTCCCGGCGCCGCAGGCTTTGCCCACGCTATCGCCGTGATCGATAAGTTCGGCCGTCTGCTCAAGGAAGCCGGCATGACCCTTTTGTATCACAACCACGATTTCGAGTTCATCAACCTCAGCGGCATGTATGGCCTCGACTTCCTCTACACTGCTCTGCCTGCCGATGTGCTGCAGACCGAGATCGACTGCTGCTGGGTGAAGTACGCAGGCGTTGACCCTGCCGATTACATCCGCAAGTACGCCGGCCGCTGCCCCATCGTGCACCTGAAGGATTTTGTGGGCGTCAAGCCGGAAGACGGATCCACTCCCTACGCTCTCATCGGTCTGGATGAGAACGAAAAGAAGGATACTCAGGCCTTCGAGTTCCGTCCCGTGGGCTATGGCTGCCAGGATGTGGAGAGCATTCTGACTGCCGGCATCGAAAGCGGCGCTGAATGGTTCATCGTTGAGCAGGATTCTTCCGTTGGCCGTCTGCCTCTAGAAGCCGCTGAAATGAGCATCGGCACCCTGAAGAAGCTGGGTCTTAAGTAAGAACTTCCTACAATAAAGATAAAGGAGATCATCATCATGAGCGATACCGTTCTGTCCAACTTCACTCAGACCGTCAAAGAAGAACGCGAATTCGGCCGCAAGTTCAAGGTAGCCATCATTGGTACCGGCTGGATCGCTGAAGCCCACGCTGACAGCTATCTGGCTCAGCCCGACGTAGAGATCGTTGCTCTGGCTGACCTCATCCCCGGCAAGGCTGCTGCCTTTGCCAAGCAGTATGGCATCGAAAACGCCCGCATCTACGGCCACCACAGCGAAATGCTGGCTGCCGAGAAGGATCTGGACGCCGTTTCCGTATGTACCTACAACCGCACCCATGCCGAATGTACCATCGACTGCCTCAAGGCCGGCATCAACGTACTGCTCGAAAAGCCCATGTGCGTTACCACCGAAGAAGCTGTTGAGATCATCCGCGCCGAGAAGGAAAGCGGCAAGCTGCTCTCCATCGGCTTCCAGCCCCGTATGGACGTCAACATGCAGATGATCAAGAAGATCGTTGAGTCCGGCGCTCTGGGCGAAGTATACTACATCCAGACCGGCGGCGGCCGTCGCCGCGGCATTCCCAACAGCACCTTCATCGAGCAGAAGACTGCCGGTCTGGGCGCTCTGGGCGATATCGGCTGCTATTCTCTGGACATGGTGCTCAACGCCATCGGCTACCCCAAGCCCCTGACCGTTACCGGCTACACCAGCAACTTCTTCGGCACCACCGAGATGTACATGAAGCCCGACCGCTTCCACACCGCCAAGGAAAACGCCGAGCGCTTCGACGTTGACGACTTTGCCGCTGCTTTCATCCGTCTGGAAGGCGGCATCATCCTCGACTTCCGTATCTCCTGGGCTATGCACCTGGACACTCCCGGTGACACCGTCATCCTCGGCAAGAAGGCTGCCCTGCGCATCCCCTCCACCGAGTGCTGGAACGGCACCGTGGGCGGCGCCATGAAGCTGTATACCGACGTTGCCGGTGAGCAGGTCGTGACCGAGATCCCGATCATCCCCTCCGATGGCAAGCTCTTCGATAAGAAGATCCGCTCTTTCCTCGATGCCATCGACAGCGACTGCGGCGCTCCCGTGCCCTCCAGCCAGATCCTGTACAACCAGGCCATCATCGACGGCATCTGCAAGTCCGCTCAGCTGGGCCGCGAGATCGAGATCGAAATCCCCGAGATCTAATCCCCAGATATACAAAAAGCGTCCCGGCAAACACCGGGACGCTTTTTTGATGCGTTTCAAAACCGTTTGTTTGGTGTATCTAAAGAAGGAATCCATTGCACCGCATGGCGGGCTATGGTACAATAATACACAGTTTGAAACGCAAGGAGGTACCCCATGCGCCTCATTTCATGGAATGTAACCGGCCTGCGCGCCTGCCTTACCAAGGGCTTCGGCGATTATTTTGCGGATATCAATGCAGATGCTTTCTGCCTGCAGGAGACCAAAATGCAGCCCGGTCAGGCGGATTTTTCGCCTGAAGGTTATGAGCAGTATTTCAACAGCGCCGAAAAGAAAGGCTATTCCGGCACGGCTATTTTTACCCGCATGCAGCCGCTGAGCGTGCGTTACGGAATCGGTATTGAGGAACACGACCACGAGGGCCGTGTCATCACCCTCGAGTTTGATAAGTTCTATCTGGTAACGGTCTATACGCCCAACTCTCAGCGTGAATTGACCCGACTGGCTTACCGCATGACTTGGGAGGACGCCTTTGCGGACTTCCTGTGCGAGCTGGATAAGGTAAAGCCTGTTGTGGTTTGCGGCGATATGAATGTAGCCAAGGAAGCCATTGATCTGAAAAACCCCAAGAACAACGAGCGCAACGCGGGCTATACCATCGAGGAACGCGAAAAGATGAAAGCGCTGCTTTCCCGTGGCTTTGTGGATACCTTCCGCCTGCTGCATCCCGACGAAAAGGACCGCTACAGTTGGTGGAGCTACATGATGCGCAGCCGCGAAAGGAACATCGGGTGGCGTATTGACTACTTCCTCGTCAGCGAGCGCATTGCGCCCAATGTAAAGGTTGCCGATATTCACGACCAAATCATGGGCAGCGACCATTGCCCTGTTATTCTTGAACTGGAAGGAATGGAGTAAAAAATGAAGATCCTGTTTGCGTCCGATATCCACGGCAGCGCCGCTGCTGCCGAAAAAGTACTTGCCCGCTTTGAAGCCGAAGGCTGCGACCGCCTTGTACTGCTGGGCGACCTTTTGTACCACGGCCCCCGCAACGACCTGCCCGAGCGCTATGCGCCCAAGGAAGTCATTGCCATGCTGAACAACTATCCCGTAACGCCCTTCTGCGTGCGCGGCAACTGCGAAGCCGAAGTGGACCAGATGGTGCTGAATTTCCCCGTGCTGGCGGATTATGCTCTGCTGCCGCTGGATAACGGCGCGTTTGCCTTTATCACCCACGGTCACCTGTTCAACACCCAGTGCCCGCCGCCTCACAAGAAGGGCGATATCCTCATTCACGGTCATACCCATGTACACGGCGTATGGCAGCAGGAGGATTACACCTACATCAACCCCGGCTCCGCTGCCCTGCCCAAGGAAGGCCAGCCCAAGAGCTACATGGTGTATGAGGACGGCGTGTTCACCATCAAGCAGCTGGATGACGGCGAAACGCTGATGAGCTGGAAGGCCGAATAACACTGTGTACGCAGCCGTGAAGTTGCGTGAAGATGGTGTGAACATGGCCCGAAACTATTGCCCGACAGCTGCACATCGGGTATAATGATTTGGTTAACACAGTGAAAAACTGTATAGAATGGAGAGAAAAAAGATGCACAAGCGTATTTGGCTGGCACTGGTTCTGGTTTTTGCTCTGGTACTGAGCAGCAGCTGTTCCCTCGTCGCCAAGGATGAGTCCGTGGATATGACCACTGTCGTTCTGGAAGTAAACGACAGAAGCTTCACCAAGGCTGACCTGCAGGAGCAGATCGATTCCTATCTGGATTACTATGAGTACATCTACAACTATTACTACGGTTACACCTTCGACAGAACGGATGCGACCGTGCTTGCCGATGCGCAGAACGAAGCCATCGCTTACCTGACTCAGATGGCTCTGGTGGACGCCAAGATCGCCGAAAACGGCTTTGACGTTTTCACCGAGGAAGAAATGGCTGAGCTTGAAGCTGCCGCCAAGGAAGAGTACGATCTCTACTACGAAACCGTGCTTACCTTCTTCTTTGCTGATACCGAACTGACCGGTGACGAGCTGAAGGCTGCTGTAGACGCCGAACTGGCTGCCATGGGTTATCCCAACTACGAAGGCCTGCTGGAAGAAATGAAGTATACCCGCTCTCAGGAAAAGCTGGTTGAGCTGCTCAACAAGGATATCACCGTATCCGAAGAAGAAATCACCACCGGCTATGCTGCCCGCGTAGAGGCTGACAAGGCCACCTACACCGAAAATCCCGGCAGCTACGGCACCGACATTCTGGATGATGTTACCATCTACTATGTTCCCGAAGGCTACCGCTACGTCAAGCACATCCTGCTGCAGTTCATGGAAGAGGATCAGACCCTGATCGAAGAGCTGGAACTGACCATCTCCGAGAAGCAGCAGGCCCTTGCCTCTCTTGCCGAGGGTGAAGACCCCGCCGCTCTCAATGCCGAGATCGAGCAGCTGGAAGCCGACCTGCTGGCTGCCCGCGATGCCGGTTTGGTCAAACTGCAGCCCAAGGCTGATGAGATCAAGGCCAAGATGGCTGAAGGCGTTGACTTTGAACCCCTGATCGCTGAGTACAACGAAGACGAAGGCATGACCGAAGATACCGAAGGCTATGCCGTAAGCGCCGACAGCACCGACTGGGTGACCGAGTTCAAGGATGCTTCCATGGCACTGGCTGCTGTAGGCGATGTGTCCGATGCGGTTCCCAGCTACTACGGCCTGCACTTCATCCGCTACCAGAGCGATATCCCCGCCGGTGAAATCGGTCTGGAAACTGTACGCGAAGCCCTGACTGCTGAACTGCTTGCCGAAAAGCAGAGCGCCAACATCTCTGCTCTGCTGACCGAGTGGGAAGCTGACGCCAAGATCGTGATTCACGAAAAGAAGCTGAAGTAATACAGCAAATGAAAGAGCCCCTGATTTTCAGGGGCTCTTTTGCTATGAAAAAACGCCTCTGAAAATCAGAGGCGTTTGGTTTGTTTAGGGATGGGCTACACGCCAGGCCTTTGCGCGCAGGATGCTGTCCTGTACGGCAGAGGGGGCGGGGCCGCCGCGCAGGCTGCGGCGCTCTACACAGGCTTCGAGGGAGATGGCCTGATAGACGTCCTCCTCAAAGGAGGGATGGGCTGCACGCAGCTCTTCCATGCTCAGGTCGGTGAGGGCGCGGTTTTCGCGTACGCACTTGCCAACCAGAGAGCCGCTCACGTGGTGAGCATCACGGAAGGGCAGACCCTTCATGACCAGATAGTCAGCGAGGTCGGTAGCGTTGGTAAAGCCAAGGCCCGCGCTGGCGTACATCTCTTCCTTGCGGAAGGAGGTGGTGCGCAGCATCTCGGTAAAGGTGGGCAGGCACTTGCACAGGGTATCATAGGCGTCGAAGAAGGCTTCCTTATCTTCCTGCATGTCCTTGTTGTAGGCAAGGGGCAGGCCCTTCATCACGGTAAGCAGAGCCATCAGGTCGCCGTATACACGGCCGGTCTTGCCGCGGGTGAGCTCGCAGGCGTCGGGATTCTTCTTCTGGGGCATGATGCTGGAGCCGGTGGCAAAGCCATCATCCATTACAGCGGTGCCGAATTCGTTGGTGCTCCACAGGATGAGCTCCTCGCAGAAACGGCTGAGGTGCATCATGCAGGTGGAAGCGGCGGCGAGGAAGCTGATGAGGAAGTCACGGTCGCTCACGCCGTCCAGCGCGTTGTTCGTGACATCGCTGAAGTCCAGCAGCTCGGCTACGCGCTCGCGATTGAGGGGATAGGTGGTGCCGGCCAGAGCGCCGCTGCCGAGGGGCATAACGTCGGCTTCTTCATAGGCGTGCTCAAAACGCACAACGTCACGCATGAACATCTGGGCATAGGCCATCAGGTGGAAAGCCAGCGTGATGGGCTGCGCCTTCTGCAGATGGGTGTAACCTGCCATGATGGTCTCGGTGTGCTCTTCGCTCAGGGCAACGATGACGTCCAGCAGCTTGAGCAGCAGCTCACGCACATGCATGTTGGCCTGACGGGCGTACATGCGTACATCCAGCGCGACCTGGTCGTTGCGGCTGCGGCCGGTGTGCAGGCGCGTGCCTGCATCGCCGATGCGCTCGGTGAGCAGGGCTTCCACAAACATGTGCACGTCTTCTGCGCCCATGTCGATGACCAGCTTGCCGGCGCGGTATTCATCCAGAATGGTCTTGAGGCCGGCAATGATGGCTTCGGAGTCCTCGGTGCTGATGATGCCCTGCTCGCCCAGCATGGTGGCGTGGGCAATGGAGCCGGTCACATCGCATTCCAGCAAACGCTGGTCAAAGGGGATGGAGGACTGAAAATCGTCCAAAAGGGCGTTGGTGGGCTTTTCAAAACGCCCGGCCCACAGTTTAGCCATAGTAAAAATCCTTCTCTCTGTGCGTAGTGGAATCAGACAGCCTGACTCATTTGAATTTCCTGAATATAGCGGTCCTCGGCCTTGATGACAACAGCTTTCCAGCCGCCAAATTCGAAGGTATCGCCGGCCTGAGGGATTTTCTCAGTCTTTTCCATGACCCAGCCGCTCACGGTGCTGGCCTCGGTCTCGTCCTCGATGCCCAGCTTTTCAAACAGCTCTACGGGGCTTGCAGAGCCGAGGATGGTGCAGGTGCGGCCGTTGTCGGAGAAGCGGAAGGGCTCTTCCACCTCGTCGTGCTCGTCCCAAATCTCGCCAACCAGCTCTTCCAGGATATCCTCCATGGTCACGATGCCTTCGGTGCCGCCGTATTCATCGGCAACAACAGCCATCTGGCTCTGACGCTTCTGCAGCAGCTTGAGCGTATCGCTGATTTTGGCGCTGGCGGGTACGAAAACAGCCTTCTTCATGATGTCGGACAGGTTGAAGCTGCTGCCCTTGCGCATACGGTTGTAGAAATCCTTCTGGTGGATAACGCCAACGATGTGGTCAAGGGTCTCCTCGTATACGGGCAGACGGCTGTAGCCGCACTGCTCGAACTGGTCGGCAGCTTCGGCGGGGGTGGAGCTGACTTCGATGCCTTCCACGCGTACGCGGGGGGTAAGGATATCGCCAACGTCCATATCATGGAATTCAATGGCGCTCTTGAGCAGTTCGCTCTCTTCAGCGTCCATGCCGCCGTCCTGCTCGGCTTCCTCTACGATGGTCATCAGCTCATCGGAGGTGAAGGCAGGCTCTTCGCTGGGCTTAACGATCATCTGCAGCAGCTTTTTCCACTGGGCAAAGATCCAGGTGATGGGCTTAAGCAGTACAGTGAGCAGGCCGATGATGGGGGCCACAAACATGGCAAAGCGCTCGGAAGATTCCTTGGCGAGGATCTTGGGGGAGATTTCGCCAAAGATCAAAACAACAACGGTGATCACTGCGGTGGATACGCCCGCGCCGGAATCGCCGAC
>JAZKYW010000191.1:0-2526 GCA_045612325.1 Candidatus Limiplasma sp.
GGAGCCCACAGCCAGCTTGCGGAAGGGCTGAGGCGGCATGCCGTCGGAGGTGTATTCGGGTTCGGGGGTGGGCTGGGGCGTTTCGGCAGGGCCGTTGCGTGCGCCGTTGAGGGGCGGGGCGGCGACAGCCTTGCGCAGCTCCTCATCGGAGGGCAGGTCCTCGGTGATGGTAACGACTACGCCTTCGCCGATGTTTTCGTAGATCCACTTGGCGTCGCTCACCAGCAGACGGATGCAGCCGTGGGATGCGCGGCGGCCCAGCATGTTATAGCTCTTTACGTTGAGCGCATCGTAATCCACCTTGCTGTAGATAACGCTGTGGAAGGCGATGTTATCGTTGATCTTGGTCCAGTACTGCCCGTGGCTGCCGTAAAGGCTGAAGTAGCACCAGCGTGCGCGGCGGCCCGTGAGCACCCAGTCACCCACATCGCTGGGGGTGGAGGCGGTGCCGGTGGAGCAAACCATGCGCTTGACGGGGATGGTGTAGTTGCCGTTGTCATCCAGCCCGTAAACGATGGTCACCTGATTCTGCACGTCAACGGTGATGGCATAGGGGATGGGCGTGGGTTCGGGCGTGGGGCGGGGCGTTGCGCTGGCGTTGACCACGTCGGTGCGGTTGAAGAGCATGTTCCACGTTTCAATGCCCGTGATGCCGTCGGCGTTCATGCCGTTGTAGTGCTGGAACTCCTTGACGGCGGCAATGGTCTGGTTCATGTAGTTGCCGCTGATGGGGCCGTCAAAGAAGCCCAGCTCCTTCAGGCGGGTCTGCACCTGCTTGACGTTTTCGCCGCTCACGCCGCGGGTCAGCTTTTTGCTGTAGGGATATTCCTCCACCGCTTCGCCGTCACCCGCGATGACCATGTCGCTCATGTCGCCCAGAATGCCGTCGGGCGCGGGGGTGGGGGTGGGCTGACCGCTGCGGGGCAGGGCGTTGCCGCTGAAGATCAGCTTCTGCATGTCGATGCTTGCCTTGCCCGTCACTTCCAGACCGTTCACCTTCTGGAAGATGCGCACAGCGTTTTCGGTCGCGCTGCGGAACTTGCCTGAAGGATTGGCGTCCAGATAGCTCAGTTCCAGAAGCGCCTCCTGCAAACGCTTTACGTCATCGCCGTCGTCGCCGTTTTCCAGCGTGCGGTATTCGGCGCTGAGGAGGATGACTTCCGTTTCACTGTCCACTTCGCCCGTCACTTCCAGGCCGTATTCGCGCTGGAACTGCTTGACGGCGCTGCGGGTGGCTTCGCGGAATTTGCCGGTGGCGTTGGTATCCAGATAGCCCAGATCGATCAGCAGCTGCTGGATGAACACAACGTCATCGCCGTCCGCGCCGTAAGCGAGGGGCGTGGCGGCAGGGGCCGCTTCGGTGGGTTCGGCGGTAACGGTTTCTTCTGCCATGGAAACAGGCAGCAGCGCTGCACAAAGACAAACAAGCAGCGCAAAGGCAAGGAGACGCTTCATCAATGGTTTCGCCCTTTCGGATTAGTCAAGATACTGGTTCATGGAGCTGAGACGCTCGAAAATAAGGTCGGGGTGGATGCCGGTCTTTTCCACTTCCTCCAGCGTGCCTTCACCGGTGAGCACAAGGATGGAGAGGATGCCGAAGTTGAGGCCGGTGGCAATGTCGGTGTAGAGGCGGTCGCCTACCATGGCCAGCTCATGCTTCTCAAGGCCGGTCAGCTTGAGGGCCTCTTCCACGATGCCTGCATAGGGCTTGCCGAGGATGAGGTCGGGACGGCGGCCGGTGCTGGCCTCGATGAAGGCGATGATGGCGCCGATATCGGGGGCAAAGCCGGTCTCGGTGGGACAGTTGAAATCGGGATGGGTGGCGATGTAGGGCAGACCCGCACGCACAAAATCGCAAACGGCGGTCATCTTGGCGTAATCCAGCGTGGTATCGTAAGCGATGAGCACGTAATCGGGGTTCTCGTTATCGATTTCCAGACCCAGCTCGATGAGCTCCTTTTTGAGCATGTCGTTGCCCAGCAGGAAGGCCTTCTTGCCCGCAAATTCGCGGCGGCAGTAGCTGGCGGCGGCATGACCGGAGGGGAGCACGTTGCGGAAAATCTCGCGGGTGCCCATCTTTTCCAGCTTCTTTACATAAACATCAGCGGACTTGGAGGAGTTGTTGGTCACAAACAGGGATTTGCGGCCGGTGGCGTCCAGCTTTTCCAGAAAATCCAGAGAGCCTTCCAGCAGGTTGTCACCAAGGTAGAAAGTACCGTCCATATCCAGCATAAAGCACTTGATGGGTGCAAGTTTGGCGCGAATTTCAGCTTCCGTCATGGGTCTGACCATCCTTTCGTAGATGCATGCGGATAAACATACCCGCAGATACTAACATTGTAGCATACTGCGGGTGTTTTAACAATTATGAAATATAATTTTAACAAAAGAAATTTTAGTCCATGCGGATGAGCAGCACCTCGCAGGGGTTGCCCCAGCGGGGAGCACGAGCGGGATTGCCTGCGCCTGCGGAGATGATGAGCCTGTCATCCATCGCGCCGCGCGTAAGCTTGGGCAGGATGCCCT
>JAZKYW010000192.1:0-4706 GCA_045612325.1 Candidatus Limiplasma sp.
TGCGTTTCAACGGATTTGCTTACGGAAATCTGCTTTTGCATAAAGGATAGACTGCCGCCGTACAGTGCGGCGCCGTCTTGCTTGGCAGACACGCCGTTGCCGGGAAGAACACGGAAATCTTCAACAGTTTGCGGTTCAATCTGCGCCGCTTTTGCTTTTTCGACGATCGCATGTGCCAAAGGATGTTCGCTTTTGCATTCAAGCGAGTAAGCAAGCAAAAGCAGTTGTTCTTCGCTATGACCCTCCATGGCGATAACATCAGTTACATGAGGTTTTCCGAGCGTGATGGTGCCTGTTTTATCAAGAGCGACGACCTGAACTTTACCCGCGTTTTCAAGCGCAGAAGCGTTTTTGAACAGAATGCCGTTTTTAGCACCTGCACCGTTGCCAACCATGATGGCAACAGGTGTAGCCAGACCGAGTGCGCAAGGACAGCTGATCACAAGTACGGATATGCCTCTTGCAAGGGCGAAGCCGAATGTTTGACCAACGAGCATCCAGATAACCGTGGCGATCAACGCAAGCGTAATGACTACGGGCACGAAAACGCCTGAAACTTTATCGGCTATCTTGGCGATAGGGGCTTTGGTGGCGGCAGCGTCGCTGACCATTTTGATGATCTGGGATAGCGTGGTATCTTCGCCTACACGGGTAGCCTTGCAGCGAAGAAAACCGCTTTGGTTAAGTGTGGCGGCAGAAACTTTATCTCCTGCCATTTTGTCCACAGGAATGCTTTCGCCTGTCAGAGCAGCTTCGTTTACAGCGCTGATGCCTTCGAGAACGATTCCATCCACAGGAATGCTCTCACCGGGACGTACAACAAAAATGTCGCCCGTCTTTACTTCATCGATGGATACTTCGGTTTCGCATCCGTCGATAAGCAGAGTAGCTGTTTTGGGGGCCAATTTCATCAAACTTTTCAGCGCGTTTGTTGTTTTGCCTTTGGAACGGGCCTCCAACATTTTGCCGACGGTGATCAGGGTAAGGATCATCGCGGCGGATTCGAAATAAAACTCATGTGTATAGTGAGCAGCTGCGTGTATATCGCCGCTGGCCTGTGCTGCACTCATTGCAAAAAGGGCATATAGACTATACAGAAAGGACGCAGCAGACCCAAGCGCAACAAGCGTATCCATATTGGGGGCTTTGTTCCACAGGCTTTTAAAACCGCTGATAAAGAATTTTTGGTTGATGATCATGATAGCGGCAGAAAGCAGCAACTGCACAAGACCTACCGCTACAGGGTTGCCGTCAAAGAAATGGGGGAGCGGCCAGTTCCACATGGTATGTCCCATGGAGACATACATGAGGATGAGCAAAAAAACAACCGAAACAGACAGACGACGGCGAAGCACGGGTGTTTCGCGGTCGGCGAGGGGATCGTTCTGCTCGTTTGATGCGTGAGATTGTGCAGCGGAACTTTTAAGATAAGCAGAGTAACCTGCATCCGTTACAGCCTTAATGACGTTTTGATCGTTAGCAGAGCCTTCGATTGCCATGGAGTTTGTCAAAAGACTCACAGAACAGGAGGTAACGCCATCCACTTTAGAAACGGCTTTTTCTACGCGTGCAACACATGCCGCACAGGTCATGCCGTTTACGATATACTGTTTCATTTTACTGCACCTCCCTTATTTCATCAGTTTTTTCAGGGTTTTGAGCAGCTCGTCAATAGTCTCATCATTGCCGGCTCTGATATCCTCTGCTACGCAGGTTCGAATGTGTTCGCCAAGCAGTTCGCGGGTAAAAGCGTTGAGTGCAGCGCTTGCAGCGGCTACCTGTACCAAAATATCCACGCAGTAAGCATCTTTTTCGACCATGCCTTTGATACCGCGGATTTGTCCTTCGATACGGCTGAGACGATTGATCAGTTTAGAGCTTTCTTCTTCTTTGCGAAGTTTTGTTTTGTGACATGCACAGAGTTGTTCGGTGTTCATCGTTCAGTTCCTTTTCAAATACCCTATGGGGGTATCTATATTATACGCTTAGCTTGCTTTGGGGTCAATAAAAAACAAACCGGTAAAAACCGGTTTGTGAATTGTTAATGGCTGATATACAATGCGCGCATGGCGTTCAAAATGGCGATGACGGAAACACCAACATCTGCAAACACGGCAAGCCACATTCCTGCATTGCCCAAAGCAACAAGGGCAAGCACAAGCAGTTTGACGCCCAAAGCAAATACGATGTTTTGACGCACGATTTTCATGGTTTGCCGTGCGATTCGCACTGCCAGAGACAACTTATGCGGGTCATCGTCCATCAAAACAATGTCTGCGGCCTCTACCGCTGCATCGCTGCCGAGCGCGCCCATTGCTATGCCAACGTCAGCTCGAGTCAGCACAGGCGCATCGTTGATGCCGTCGCCTACATAAATCAGCACATGGTCGGTCTGCTTTTCTTCAATCATTTTCTCAACGATTTCAAGCTTGTTTTGCGGCAAAAGCTGTGAAAATACCTGATTGATGCCAACAAGAGAAGCGATTTTGGAAGCAGCCTCTTCGCGGTCGCCTGTAAGCATGGCTGTGTGTGTGATGCCTTCTTTACGGAGGGTTAGCAAAGCATCTTTTGCGCCCGGCTTTATTTCATCCTCCAGACACAAATAGCCCTCGTATCGACCGTCGAGCGAAACATAAAGCACGGTGCCGCAATCGGCTGCTTCATCAACGGTACAGCCCACTGTTTTCATCAGCTTCGCATTGCCCACAGCAAGTTTTTTACCGTTGTAGGTAACGATCATTCCCTGACCAGCGATTTCCTGCACATCACTGCATGTATCTGAAGTCCCAACACATTCGGCAGCTTCGCAAACTGAACGGCTGATAGGATGATTGGAATGGGATTCCGCTGCGGCAGCCAGCTGCAGCAGTTCATTTGCTTGGCAATGAACGGAATGGATTTCACTTACCTTGAATCGGCCCTGAGTCAGTGTGCCTGTTTTGTCAAACACAGCAATTTTCGCCTTGGAAAGCTGCTCAAGATAGTTACTGCCTTTGACAAGAATGCCGTTTTTACTGGCTGCGCCGATGCCGCCAAAAAAGCTTAGCGGTACCGAGATGACCAACGCGCAAGGACAACTGACAACAAGGAAGCTGAGGGCGCGGTATCCCCATACACTCCAGTTGCCGTGGAAAAGAAGCGGGGGAAGCAGGAAAAGCAAGAGGGCAGCTGCGCATACGGCGGGGGTATAAACCTGAGCAAAGCGGGTGATAAAGTTTTCTACTTTTGCTTTTTTATCACTTGCGTTTTCAACAAGTTCCAGTATACGGGCAACAGTGGAGTCCTGATAGGCTTTTGTCGCTTGTACACGCAATACGCCTGTCAGGTTGATGCAGCCGCTAATCACGGAAGAACCTTCTTCAACATCACAAGGCATGCTTTCACCCGTCAGAGCAGATGTATCCAAGGTAGAAGAACCTTCGACAATGATACCGTCCAGAGGTATGCGTTCGCCGGCACGAATGACGAGGATATCTCCGCATTCCACTTCCTCGGGGTCAACGGTTACTGTCTCTCCGTTACGCTCTACTTCGGCAGTTTCGGGGCGAATATCCATCAAAGCGGAGATGGACGCACGGGATTTACCAACGGCATATGTCTGAAACCATTCGCCAATTTGATAAAACAACATGACAGCTGCGGCTTCGTGATACTCACCGATAACCAGGGCGCCGACGGTTGCAATAGTCATCAGAAAGTTTTCGTCAAGCAATTGCCCTCTGAAAATACCAAACAGGGCATCTTTCAGCACATCGTGACCGATGATGATGTATGCCGTCATAAGCAGAATGACAGACGCGATTTCAGATACTTTGAAAAAGTGCAAAATCATTCCGCTTGCGAACAACAAAGAACACCCAATGATACGGATCAGGTTTTTCTTTTGCTTGCGCGACACGAAAAATCCCTCCAATGCTTAGACGATGATCCTGCAATCGGAATCGACTTTGCGGACAGCTTTCTGACATTCTTCAATGATGCGGGGGAAATCAGCTTCGTTGGCTTCGAGCGTCAGCTTCTGCATCATAAAGTTCATGGATGCAGATTGTACACCTTCGATCTTTTTGATAGCCTGTTCCATTTTAGCGGCGCAGTTTGCGCAATCCAGATCCTGCATTTTGAATACCTTTTTCATAGTGAACCATCCTTTCGTTATTCTTTTACGTGTTCCATGCCTTGGTCGATAATGGTGCGTACGTGACTGTCTGCCAGTGAATAGAAAACGATTTTACCGCTCCTGCGGCTTTTGACCAGTTTGCTCTTCTTTAATACGCTAAGCTGATGGGAGATAGCGCTTTGTGTCATATTCAAAAGCGTTGCGATGTCACATACGCACATTTCGCTTTCGAACAGACAATAGAGAATGCGGATTCGGGTAGAATCACCAAAAACTTTGAACAACTCGCTCAGGTCAAACAGAGCATCTTCATCGGGCATTTCGCTCGACACGCGGTCAACGATGTCCTGATGTACATGCATCAAATCGCAGACGGTACAGTGCTGTGTTTTAGACAAGATGATTTACCTCCTTAAAACGAATGAACAAATGCTCATATGTATGATAAACTGTTTTGTGGTCTTTGTCAAGGAAAATCGTGCATTTGACGGCATGCTGATGACGTGTTAAGATACTAACGTGATTTTTGAATGGGGGATGAATCCATGATCCGTCTGATAGCAACCGACCTTGACGGTACGCTGCTTGA
>JAZKYW010000193.1:0-21192 GCA_045612325.1 Candidatus Limiplasma sp.
CCGCTTGGCCTCCGACTTAGCACCCGGGCGAACTCGTCCACGTCGTCGCGGAACTGGCTGTAGGTGCGGGTGTAATCCAGCGTGGTGTATTTGAATGCGTACTGGTCGGGATAGTGCTCCACCATGGTATCCAGCACCTGAGAGAAGGTCTTGTCCAGCAGGTCGTACTTCTTCCAGGGGAAGGTGCCTGTGCGGGCGCGGTTGTAGTACAGATTTTTGGTCTTTTCGGCCTTTTCGACCACGTTTTCGATATAGCTGGCAAAATGCGTAAGCACGATATCGGGGTCGGCGACTTCCTCGTTCCAGTCAGCGCATACATAGCCCTCATAGTTGAGCGCACGCAGCGCGCCGGCAAACTCCGAAACGGGCAGCGTACCATCGCCGATGAGCACATCCACGCCGTCCTTTTGGTCGCCCAGACGCACATAGTTGATGTATGCGCCAAGGGTCTGGATGGTCTTTTCGGCGCTTTCGCCCGCGCGGAAATACGTTTCGCGGATGTTCCACGCAGCGCCCAGAGCGCCGGTGGCAAAGCGGTTGAAAATGCTGATGGCGTGGCGGGTATCAGCCAGATAGCCTGCCGTTTCCAGAAGGATGGTCACATCATAGCGTTCGGCCTTTTCAATGGCGGGGCGCAGGGCCTTTTCCACAACCGCCATATCGGGTTCTTCCTCGATGCGCACCACCACGTAGGGGATGGACGCGCCCGCAGCCATTTCCACATAGCGCAAAACGCCCTGCATATCCGCATCCAGCGGCAGCGGATAGGTGAGCGCAGGCACGGTGATGCTGCGGTTGCGCAGCTTACGCTTTGCGCCCGCGGCGGAGAGGCTCTTCAAAATGCTGTCGCCGTGCGCGGCGCGCTCAGCCTCAGCGTCGAAGATCTCAAAGCCCGCAAAGCCGTATTCGTTGGCGGTGTTGCACAGCTCAAGGAAGCTGTTCGCCGCCACATCTCTGGTAGAAAACGCGAGCTTCATTTTACTCCTCCTCGTAGACGATCTTGTTGAGGGCATTGATGTAGGCGCGGATGGATGCGCCTACGATATCGGTGGACAGGCCGTTGCCGGAAAAGAGCTTGCCGGCGGAACGCAGCTTGACCAGCGCGGAGCCGAGGGCTTCACGGCCTTCGGTAACAGACTGGATCTGGAAATCATCCAGCTCATAGTGATGACCGATGGCCTGCTCGATGGCGCGGAAGGAGGCGTCGATGGGGCCGTCGCCGGTGCTTACGCCGTTGTACTCCACGCCCTCGCGGGTGAGCACAACGCTTGCCATGGACTTGATGGTGTTGCCGTTGTTGCAGATGTAGCTTTCCACATGATAGGTAGAGGGCACCTGCATGGCGGAGCTGGCGATGACGGCTTCCAGCTCCTTGGCGCTTACGGTGTCCTTCTGCGCAGTGACGCGCTTGAACTCCTCGTACACATTGCCGACGTCCTCATCGCTGAGCTCATAGCCCAGTTCGTACACAGCCTTGGCGATATCACTGACGGTGCTTTCGCTGCTGAGCACCACGGAGTTGTTCTCCTCGGCAGCGGCAGCGGAAACGGCAGGCTTGCCTGCGTATACGGCTACGGCGCGGTGGATGCCCGTCTGGTCCAGACCGCAGGTGATGTTTTGTTCGCTGCCAAGCACGCGCACCACATCGGCAAAGCGGGCGACCTGCAGGGTCTTTTCATCGGCAATGGTGGTCTTTACGCCGTCCGCGCCGGCGGCAATGGCTTCCATGGCGGAAGCGGCAGCCATATAGATAGCGTCGGAGGGGCATACATATACGGGGATGGAAATAGCAGCCTTCACATCGCGCACCATGTCGCCGAAAGCCTTGGGAGCCATCACGCCCGCATCGTCACAGAGGGTAACGGCAGAGGCGCCATTTTCCTCAGCGACCTTGCAAATACTTACCAGAAACGCGCGCTCGGCACGGCTGGCGTCCAGCGCCACAAACTCGACATTATCGCACTTGGCACGGGCGTAGGCGACCAGTTCTGCGGCCTTCTGCGCCATTTTGGCGTCCTTCATGTGGTGGATATACTCCATCTGCACGGTGGAGGTGGGCACCATGACCTGCAGGCAGGCGGAAGCGGCGTCCTTGATGCACTCCCAAGCGGCGTCGGTCTCAGCAGCGCTGAAGCCCGCGGGGATGCAGACGGTCGCATTCTTCACCGCGGTGGCGATGATACGGTTGATGATGCAATCCTCCTTGGCGGATTTGATGGCAGCCAGTTCAACAGCGTCCACACCCAGCTCATTGAGGCACTTGGCGATGGCATTCTTCTCACGGAAGGATACAGCCGCGCCGTTGGCAATCATCTGCCTGAGGGTGTAATCACTGACAATGATCTTTTTCATAAGGGGATTGCCTCACTTTCAAAACGTAAATAAAAAAACGCAGACGGTCGAAAAAAGACCTTCTGCGGGATGATCAACTTGCATTAACCACGGTACCACCCGGATTGTCATGTCATTGCGGACATGACCGCTTACGAAGCTCCAACAAGCTCCTGAATCTGTAACGGGACCACCCGGGATCTCTTAGTCTTTTCATTTCGGAGATCCGGCTCAGATACGAGACGATCGAAAGGCTTGTACCCTGTCTTGCACCAACCGACAGGTCTCTGAAGTATATCACCAATCGACTTAATATCTTCAAAGCCATTAACGAAAGCTACTATATCACGTCTGCACAGAGGGTGTCAATAAGCCGCGCAGACTGCATCTGTATTTTCGCTGTACTGTTTCGTTTGGTTATTTTTCAACCAGCAGGGAGTACTCCTTCACGCTGCCGTGCGCGCCGAAGATGCGCCACTGCCCCGCACCCAGACGCTGCAGAAACGCGCCGCGCTCGCGGGTGCACAGTACGGGGTCCGTATCGACGGACGTCATCAGGATGGGCGCGTACTCGTTGTATTTGGCCTGCTCGGCGGTCATGCCGCGGATGTTAACGTACACGTCGCCCGTGAATGCGATCCTGTGATCGTAATCGATGAGGATGACCTCGCCCGGCAGGTGACCGCCCTGACCTTCGTACACTTCAAAGTGCAGATCGCCAAAGTCAAAAAAGCCGGTCTGCTGAAGCGGGCTGTTCAGCGGCGTCAGGTCGCCCCAGAGCGCCTTGACCTGTTCGGGCTTGGGCGGGCAGTAGGAGGTGAGCGTTTTGCAGATGCGGATGTAGGGCTTGTGCAGCGCGTTGCGCTCACGGTAGCCGTTCTCCTCCGCCGCTTCCAGCCGCAGGCACTCGGCGCTTTTGGCGCTGGTGAGCACCTCGTCAAACAAGGGAAGCAATCCGCCGTGGTCAACGTCGGCATGGGTTAGCAGCACGCGGCGGCGCATGGTCTGCCAGTCGGGCAGCAGGCGGCGGAAGATCTTTTCCATCTCCTCGCGGTAGCAGGCATAGCCCGTATCCACAAACAGCGTTTCCCCTTCATGGCGCAGGATGGCCGTGTTGCTGCCGCAGGGCGGCTCGATGAGGATCATCTCGGTTTTATCCGTCAGCTTGTGGCGCGTAATGCGGGGCGCGAACGCCTCGCCCCTGCAGATGGACAAAAGCCCCGCAAAGCGGCTGATGGAATCAAACGTGCGGTAGGGGGAAAGGTCGCGCTCGTCCAGCACCTGCATGGCCAGATTGGTATTGACCAGCAGTTCCTCGCGCTGTTTGGGGCTGATGCCCATGGACTCGGCAAGGGTGGATACAAAGGACTGGTAGAAGATGCTGTTGTCATACACCTTGTCGGCGCGGTTGTAATCGATCACGCGAACGGGGCAGACAGTCTCAACACGCTTGAGGAAGTCCGCGATGGCCTCGGCGTCCTCCACAAACAGGCCCATTTTGAAGAGCTGATGGTCGGAGCCGTTCTCCTGAGAGTTGATGTAGGAAATATTGAACCCGAAGGATTCGATCATCTCCAGTATATCCCCTACCTCGCCGGGAATATCCCTGAGCTTGAACTCCAAAAGCACAACGTTTTTGTCCTCAGCGTTGCGCAGATAACCGATGGCGGCAAGCCTTTCCTCCGCCTGCGCATGCTGCGCCTGCGTTCCCTCCGCATCGATAAACAGCGTATGCGAGTCCACCGCCTTGTTGTAGCTGACGCGGGTGATGTTCATGCCAAGGTCCGCAAAGCAGCGGCTGGCTTTCAAAAAAGCACCGATATGATTGGGCATGGTGGTAACATAGGTTTTTTTCAAAAAGATACCCTCCTCAGGCAGCGCTTGTGCGCCCGTTCAAAACAGGGATATTCGTCGCCTTATTGTATCACGCAGGACATGCGGATGCAATCCGCCCGCGCTTGTCAGGCGAGGCTTCTTCCGTTATAATATGCGTATATCCCCCATTTTTTCAGCAAGGAGGCAAGCTTATGGATGACCGTGTCACAGGCCGTTTTGCGCCCACACCCAGCGGCAGGCTGCATCTGGGCAATCTGCTGTGCTGCCTGCTTGCGTATCTTTCCGTAAGGCAGAAGGACGGGCGTTTCCTGCTGCGCATCGAGGACCTTGACATCCCCCGCTGCCCGAAAAGGCTGAGCCTTCAGGCCATCGAGGACCTTTCGTGGTTTGGCTTCCGCTGGGATGAAGAGCCGCTGTGGCAGAGCGGGCGCACCGCCGTTTATCAGCAGCATCTGGACGCGCTTGCCCAAAAGGGGCTCATCTACCCCTGCTTCTGCACCCGCGCGCAGCTGATGGCAAGCGTTGCGCCCAATCTGGGCGATACGCAGGTCATCTATCAGCGCACCTGCGCAAACCTCACCGGCGAGGAGATCGAAACGCTTTCCAAAAACCGCAGCCCCGCCATGCGCCTGCGCGTGCCCGATGAGGATGTATCCTTCACAGACGGCATGTACGGCGAGCAGACCGAAAACCTTGCCCGCGATTGCGGCGATTTCATCCTGCGCCGCTCGGACGGGCTGTTCGGCTATCAGCTTGCCGTGGTGGCGGATGACGCCCTCAGCGGCGTCAACGAGGTGGTGCGCGGGCGCGATATCCTGAGCGCAACGCCAAGGCAGATCTATCTGCTCAGGCAGCTGGGCTATCCCGTGCCCGAATACATCCACATCCCGCTGCTCATGGACTGGGAAGGCCGCAGGCTTGCCAAGCGCGATAAGGACCTTGACCTTTCCGCCCTTTCCAAACGCTTTACCGCCGAAGAGCTGCTGGGCAAGCTTGCTTACAGCGCGGGCATTCTGGAAGAGGAACGCCCCGCATCCCTTGAAGAACTCATCCGCCTGTTTGACTGGCAGAAGGTAAAAAAGGACGATATGCGTCTGCCGCGCAGCATGACCGTTTGACGGCACGCACGGCGCGTTGTATAATAAACAAAAGGCATTTCAAACCTGCAAAGGAGTGTTTTTCATATGGCTAACGAGATCATCAAGGGTATGGGTTTCCACCACATCGCTCTGCGCTGTAAGGACATCGAAAAGAGCCTCACCATGTACAAGGCTCTGGGCCTGAAGGAAGTTGTTCGCTGGGGCGAAGGCGAAAAGCTGATCGTTATGATGGAGCTGGGCAACGGCGGCCACATCGAGTTCTTTGCCAACGGCGGTGACGATTACTATGTCAAGGGCAAGTGGAACCACTTTGCCGTGGGCGTAGAAAACGTGGACGAAGCCTATCAGATCGCGCTGGATGCAGGCTTCCAGCCCCTCATCGCCCCCAAGTTTGCCCCCCTGAATTCCACCCCTGAAAAGATCACCCTGAACGTGGCCTTCGTTACCGGTCCCGACGGCGAAGAGCTGGAGTTCTTCCGCATCGTGTAAAGCAAAAAATCAAAAGAACCTCCCCGAGAAGGGAGGTTCTTTTTTTAGTACTGATAACGCTTGCGGTATTTGGCAACAAAGCCCATGGCCATCACCGCCGCCAGCGCCTCGGCTATGATGATGGCGTACCAAACGCCTTCAATGCCCCACAGCATGGGCATAACAAGAATGGCTGCGCCCTGAAAAATCATCGTGCGCACAAACGAGATGGTGGCGGATACGCCGCCGTTGTTGAGCGCCGTGAACATGGCAGAGCCGAAAATGCCGAAGCCGCTGAACAGGAAGGAGAACGCATACACCCTGAACGCATGGGCGGTCATTTCGTACAGCTGCGAATCATAGCTGACAAACAGCCCGGAAAGCGGGGCGGACAGCGCAACAGCCAGCGTGGTCAGCATAATTCCCGATACCGTGATCACCAGCATGCTCTTTTGGAAGATGTTTTTGAGCTCCTTCGCGTTTTTGGCTCCGTAGTTGTAGCCAATGACGGGCGCGATACCGTTGGCATAGCCAAAGAAGATGGTCATGAAAATGAAGGAGACATACATGATCACGCCGTAGGCGGCAATGCCGTCTTCTCCCGCGTAACTCATGAGCTGATAATTGTACAATACCGCCACGACCGCAGCGGAGATGTTGACCACAAACTCCGACGAGCCGTTTGTGAATGTTTTGAGAAGCGCCGCGCCGTCAAATTCCGTTTTGACCAGCCGCAGGGCGCTGTTGTTCGGGCGTGAAAAAAACACCAGCGGCACCAAGCCGCACACCATCTGGCTGATGGCCGTAGCGACCGACGCGCCTACGATGCCCCACTTGAACACGGCAATGAACAGCGCATCCAGCGCCACATTGGTAACGCCCGCAACGACCGTGACCTTCAGGCCCAAATCGGGGCGTTCCGCCGTGATCAGAAAAATCTGAAACATGCTCTGCAAAATCATAAACGGCATCGCGACCAGCTGAATGGTGGCATATACCGCGCACAGGCGGATAAGTTCCCCCTCCGCGCCCAGCAGCACGGCAATGGGTTTGATGAAAATGATGGCCGCCAACGCAAACACCACAGCCGCCGCAATGCCCGTGTAAACGAGCAGCGAAAACGTTTTGTTGGCTTTTTCCTTCCTTTGCTCGCCGAGGTATTTGGATACCAGCGCGCTGCCGCCTATGCCCAGCATCAGGCTGAGAGCACCCAGTATCTGCAAAACGGGCATGATGAGGTTGATGGCAGCAAAGGGCGTTTTGCCCACAAAGTTGGATACAAAAAGCCCGTCCACCACGCCATAGATGGAACTGAAGATCATCATCACCACGGTCGGCAGAACAAAGCGAAACAGCCTGCCAAAGGTAAAATGGTCGGACAGCTGTATCTGCATGCTTCCCACCCCCATCCATCAGTCATATCGTTGCTTTCAGTATAGCGTTTTTTGCCCGAAACGCAATACGGCGTATCAAAAAAGCCCGCAGAGATGCCTGCGGGCTTTGCTTTATACAAACAGAAACCAGATGAATTTGCTTACGATGTGCGCAAGCATATGACCGAGGATGGCGTACTGGATGCCGTGCTTTCTGTAAAGCCTGCCGAAGAACAGGCCGAAGCCGCCGTTTAACAGGAAGCAGCGCACGAGCAGAATCGGCGTGATACCGCCAAAAATCAGCACCGTTGCAGGCAGATGACCTGCGGCAAACAGCATGGCTGAAAGCACATTGGCAATGACGACGACCGCATCAGGCGCTTTTTCCTCTTTGCGAAACAACACCTTCCACCCGACAAAGGCGATCAGCGACATCAGAAACAGGCGCATCATCACTTCCTCCACCACTCCGCCGTACACCACCGACGCCATCACCACGCGGAAACTGAGCGTAGCGTCCGTGGCTTCGCGGATGGCAGGCACCCACGCGCCAAACGTCCAGTAATCCAGACTGAACAGCGCGCCCGCCGCCACGCACAGGGGAAGCGTTTTGACAAGGGTGTGCTTTTCAAAACGGAAAGGCCTCATCAGCCCAAGCTTGTCGGCAAGCAGATAACCGCCAAAACCCATGACCGCCATGTACAGGATGATCTGCACCATGTACACCGCAACGAACGCTCCCGTGCCGCCAAGCACAGCCATGACCTCCGCAAGCAGTTCGTCGCCCAGAAAATCCAGCTGATACAGCGCCGAAAAGTACGCGCCCACCGCCGCAACAGGCAGCAGGATCAGCGTGAACACAAGCGCCCTGCGCATCTTTTCCTTCATTTGGCGTCACCGTCCAACGTTTCCACGCAGAAGCCCTTGTGACCGCAGCATACGCAGGTGAGCTTGCGGGTGCGCAGCGTATGGTTGGCGAAGGTGAACTCCTTCAGAGAAGGCTTGAAGGTATTGTGGCACTGCGGGCAGATATAGGCCACCTTGCGGTAATAGTATTTGATAAACCAGCAAATGGCGGGGATCATCAAAACAAGGCACAGGGCAAAAGGCCACCAGATGCCCGTTTTGATCCACAGCACAACGGCTGCCCATTCAGGCACTTCCACCGCGATGCCGAACAGCACAAATTTCTTGTACAGTTTGTTCATCAGCTTTTTGTTTTCCATAACCTGCGCCACGTCTCCTATGGATTCCATCGAGAAATGCTCGATGCCTCGCAGACCCTTCTGCATCTCCGCGATCCTGTCAAGCTGCGTCTGCCGTTGGGCGATCTCCTCTTTAAGCGCCTTTTCCTGCTCGCCGAGCAGTACATCGATCACGCTTGCGGGGTCTTCCTCCCTGAAGAGCTGACCGATGACGTTGATGGACAATCCCAGCTCCCTGAGCATGCAGATGACCTTCAGGCGCTTGACGTCCTCCTCGGAATAGAGGCGTCTTCCGCCTTCGGTGAGCTCGCTGGGGGTGAGGATGTCGCGGCTGTCGTAGTACTGCACAGTGCGCACCGTAACGCCGCACAGCCTGGCGATCTCGCCCGTGGTGTATTGGGACATGGCTTTTTCCCTCCTTACGCTGCCATTTTGCCATATCACGCAGCGTAACAAGCAACCCCTTACGCAGGGGGATTTTTCAAAAATATAAAAATCCGCACGAAAACGCATCGTGCGGATGGTTTCTGTATGTCATTATACGCTGTGAGCAACCAAACTGTCTACCCTTTCACCGCGCCCGCCATCACGCCCGAAACGATCACCTTCTGACAGGCAAGATACACCGCCGCCACAGGAAGGATGGCCAAAACCAGCATCGCCATCATCGCGCCCATATCCACGCTGCCGTAGCCGCCGCGCAGATACTGCACCGCAATGGGGATGGTGCGGAAACGGCGGATATCCAGCACCAGATAGGGCAGCAGGTAATCGTTCCATATCCACATGCCCTGCAGGATGCCCACCGAAGCCGCCGCAGGCCTGAGCATGGGCGCCACCACGCCTGCAAACAGCCTGACGGGGCCGCAGCCGTCGATGAGCGCGCCCTCCTCCACCGCCGCAGGCATGGCAGAAACGAAACCTGAAAACAAAAACACCGATACCCCTGCCCCAAAGCCCAGATAGATGATCACGATGCCCGCAGGCGTATTCAGCCTGAGCAGATTGGCAAGTTTGGCAAGCGTGAACATGACCATCTGAAACGGTGCGACCGTGGAAAACACAAACAGCAAAAACAGCCCGCGCATTGCTTTGGTGCGCACGCGGGTCATGTACCACGCGCACATCGAGGTGCAGATCAGTATGAGCGCCGTAGCGCACACGGTGATAAACAGGCTTGTCAGCGCCGCAGCAGGAAAATCCGTCAGTTCAATGCCGCGCACATAGTTGTCAAGCCCGGCGAAGGTGTCCGCATCGGGCAGGGCAAAGGGACGGCGGCTGATGTAGGCCTTCTTTTTGAAACTGTTGAAGGCCACCATCACCAGCGGATACAGATACACAGCCGAAACGCCCGCAAGCAGCACGCTCAGCCATGAAAAGCGTTGTTTTTTCATATTTTATCCTCCCCTGCACGCGTCAGGCGCAGCTGTACCAGCGCGATGGCGACCACGATCAGGCAAAACACCACCGCCTTTGCCTGTCCTGCCCCTGCCCAGCCCGTGCGTCCGTAGAAGGTGGAATAGATGTTGAGCGCCAGCAGCTGCGAGCGTTCGGCGGGCATGCCGTTGGTCAGCGCAAGGTTTTGGTCAAACAGCTTAAAGCCGTTGACGAGCGTAAGAAAGGTGCCCACCGTTACGCAGGGCATGAGCATGGGCAGTTTCACGCGCCTGAATACCTGCCATTCGGTCGCGCCGTCAATGGCTGCCGCCTCCAGCGCAGCTGTCGGCAGCGCCGTGATGCCCGATATGTAGATGACCATCATGTATCCCACCTGCTGCCAGCACACCACCGCCATCAGCCCCCAAAAGCCGAACCATTCATTGGTCACCAGCGTTACGCCCCATCGGGCAAGCAGACCGTTGAGCAGCACCTGCCAAAGCCAGCCAAGCACGATGCCGCCGATGAGATTGGGCATAAACAGCACCGTGCGAAACAGCTGCGTGCCGCGAAACCCTTTCGTAAGCAGCAGCGCAGCCGAAAGCCCCAGCACATTGACCGCAGCTGTTGATACCGCCGCAAACAGCGCCGTATACCACAGCGCATGCACGAACGCTCCCGACGAATCCGAAAAAGCGCGGATGTAATTTCGAAAGCCTGTGAATACGGCGTCCGAAAGCGTGGTGAAATCAGAAAAGGACAGATACAGCCCCATCCCGAACGGGATGAGAAACCCCAACGCAAAAGCCAGCGCGGTCGGCAGAACAAATAGCGGCCAGCAGCGTTTGATGCTTTTTTCCATTCAGCCAAGCTCCATTCATTGGGCGGCTGCGCTTTCCTGCGCCCAGCCTTCGACAAACGCGCGCTCCACCGCGGACCAATCCGCCGTACCCTGCGCATATTCCAGCATTGCCGCGCCAACAGCGGTTTTCCATCGGTCGGAAGGGATGGCGGTAAACACCCACGCAACAGGCGTGCGTCCGCTTTCTTCATCCTGCCTGACCGCCCGCTGCAGCGCGTTGACAGGCTCGGCGGAGGCAAAGGGCGTGGTCAGCCCCAGCTCATCATGCATTGCCCACTGCCCCTCGGGCGATGCTGCCAGCCAATCCATAAACGCTTTGGAAGCGGCGATATCCTCGGGGGATGCCTGTTTGTTCACACACCAGAAGTTTTCGGAGCCCGTGCAAAGCCCCTGCTGCTCCTCGCCCTCCGCGCCGATGTAGATGGGCAGCATGCCGATCTCCTCATCTTTCAGTCCTTCAGCGGTGATATCCTCATACGCCCATGTGCCGTTCTGATAAAACACAGCCTCGCCAAGGGCGAACTCGCTTGCGGCGTCCTCGCCCGTTTTGGCGCCGATCATGGCGGGCGGGCAGGTAGCGTTGCGGATGTACAGGTCCCACACCTGCTTCATATCAGCCAGATAATCGCCGCGGACGCTTTCCGCAGTCACGATGCCGTCATCGCGAAACTCGTAATACAGCGGCAGATTGACCAGATGCGTTTTGAAACGCCAGTCGGAGCTTGCATCCATACCGGCGGAGGTAAACGCGCCCAGCACGCCTACTTCCTCTTTTCTGCGCTGGATATCCTCCGCCACGGCACGCAGCGTTTCGAAATTGCGGATATCCTCCGCCGATTCGATCAGCGCGCCGTCCAGTCCGCAGTATTTGTTCAGAAGCGTCTGGTTAAAAATCAGTCCGTAACTTTCCACCGCATAGGCAACGGCAAGCGTTTCATCCCCTTCGCGCAGGGTAAAGGCTTCGTTTTGCAGGTTTTGGACTGTCTGCGTATCGCTCAGGTCCGCGCAGTACGCCCGCCATGCTTTCAGCCCTACGGGACCGTTTACCTGAAACAGCGTGGGCGGGTCATTCTTCGCCATTTCGGAGCGCAGCGTATCCTCGTAAGTGCCCGAAGCCGCCGTGACCACCGTAACGTTTACGCCCGTCAGCTGTGTATACAGTTTCGCAACGCGCTGCCATCCGTCCGCCTGTTCGGGCTTAAAGTTGAGATAATACACGCTGCCGGCAGCCGTTTCAGGCAAAGCAGCCTCACCTCCGGCAGAGGGCGCATCTGTACGAACAATGGCGACCACGCCTGCCGCCAGCACAACAGCGGCGACGACAGCAAAAATTTTTCTCATAAGCGGCCTCCCACGGTTTTGTATTTGATCACATCACGGTTAGATTGACCGGTTTTTCCGAAAAAATGCATGCAAAAAAGCGGAGCACGCAAAGCGCCCCGCTTTTCTGTCTGTTTTTCATCTGCCCCTGTATTCCTGACGGAGGATCTCCGCCATTTCTTCCGGCGTTTCCGCGCAGCCGCCATCCAGCCACAGCCTGATGATGGCGTTAAGCCCGTTGCGAAAAAACTCGATATGGTATTTCAAGTCACGTCCGTCAAAAGCCTCCTGTGCCTGCAAGGCATCAAATTTGAAGATGAGATGCTTTTCGTCATAACAAAGCTTAAAATACGTTTTGTAAAACAGCTGATTATCCCTGATGTGGGTGAACATGATGAGCGCACCGTCGCGCATGGTGGCTGTATCATAACCGGCAAACAGCGAGGAAAAGTCATCCTCCAGCTGATGCCTGACCCGGTCGGCAAGGTCATACACATCCACATAATTGGCATAAAAAGTGGTGCGGTTCAGGCCTGCCTGTTTGCAGATGTCCGAAACGCTTATTTTGCTCAGTTCCCTAGTCTGCAGCATTTCTACAAAGGCTTTTTGGAGCTTTTCCACAGATTCACGGCGGCGGCTGTTATTTTTGGTGTTCATATTGCCCTCATTATTCCAACAGTTGTTTGTGAATTGGTGATTGTTTTTGATGTCGACAAGCATTATACTACATTCGCATTAAACAAACAACTGTTGTTTTAAAGGAGGAGTTCTCAATGAAGAAAAGCAATTTTGTTGCTATGATCCTTGGTACCGTAAGCGGTACACTGTTCGCGCTGGGCATGTGCATGGCGCTGCTTCCGGAATGGAACGTATTTACCGAAGGTGTTGTGATGGGCGCTGCAGGCCTTGTGCTGGGCCTGCTCACCGTGCTTGTGTGGCGTAAAATGGAAAACAAAGGCCCCATTCATTTTGACCGCCAAACGGTACTTACCGTACTTCTGGCGGCAGCAGGCGTTCTGCTGCTCGGCATTGGCATGAGCCTGTGCATGGTATGGCAGCGCATTGTGCCCGGCACGCTCGTTGGCCTTTGCGGCATCGTTGCCCTGCTTAGTCTGATCCCCGTGGTGAAAGGGCTGAAGTAATGCCTGTTTCATCCGTGCAGGTCGCATGGGTCGGGTTAGCGTTCAACCTGACCTTTGCGCTGTTTCACAGTCTGGGCGGCATTTTGGAACGTTCATGGTGGTTTTTAACGCTCGGTGTATACTACGCGGTGTTAAGCGGCATCCGCTTCTATCTGCTCAGGCTTAGTACCGATGAAGCCAAACTCGCAGATGACCTGCGTATCCGCAGGTTCACAGGCGCCGCGCTCATCGCTCTTTCCGTTTGTCTTGCCGGCACTGTCATTCTGTGCATGCTGAGGGACAGGGGCATCGTACGCCACGAGATCGTTATGATCTCCATCGCGCTGTACGCATTCAGCAAAATAACCCTTGGCGTTATCAACCTGATCAAAGCCCGCCGGAAGGCATCAGCTGTCCAGCTGTGCCTGCGCAACCTTTCCTTTGCGGACGGTCTGGTCTCCATCTGCTCGCTGCAAAGGTCTATGCTTGTGTCCTTCGGCGAGATGGCGTTTAACCATATTTTGCTGTTTAATCTGCTTACCGGAGCAGGCACATGCATCCTGCTTCTTCTTTTGGGACTGAATTTGATCGGAGGAAGAAAAATCGATATGGCGAAATCCAAACTTGTCAATGGTATCAAACAAATTGAAAAAGGCGTTGCAGACGGCTATAAAAAGGTCGAAAAGACAGTTGTAACCGGCTACAAGAAAGTTGAAAAAACATTCGTAGACGGCTATACAAAGATCGAGGACAAATTTGTTGATCAGTATCTGACCCATGAGGGAGAAACGGTGGAAGACGCCAAAGCCCGCCTGAAGAAAGAAAACGAACAGCGCTGAAAACAAAAACGTTCCCGGCTTTTGGCCGGGAACGTTTTTGGGTTTCAGATTACTTCTGCGCCGCCTTGATCTCGTTGAGCACGGCGTCGGTGCCGTCCTTGACGGGATACTCCGCAAGCGCTTTCAAAAGCACGTCCTTTTCATTAAGCAGGTCAAGCAGGCCTTCGGTCATGGTCTGCGCGGTCATATCCTCCTGCATGAGCACGCGGGCAAGGCCCTGAGAAGCGTAGCTCTTGGCGTTTTCAATCTGGTCACCGCGGCTTGCGCCCAGAGGATAGGGCACCAGCAGCATGGGCTTTTGCAAAGCCAGCAGTTCGCTCAGGGTATTGCTGCCCGCACGGCTCAGAACGATATCCGCAACAGCCAGAGCATCGGGCATTTCTTCGGAGAGGAATTCCTTCTGGCAGTAGCCCTTGGTATCCTTGAGGCTTTCGTCCAGATTACCCTTGCCGCACAGGTGCAGAACGTCCATATGAGGCAGCAGCGCGGGCAGGGATTCACGCAGGCACTTGTTCACGCTCTGTGCGCCGAGGCTGCCGCCGGTCATGAGCAGAACGGGCTTGCTGCCGTCAAAGCCGGCAAGCGCAAGGCCTGCGGCACGGCTGCCCTTGAACAGTTCGGGGCGCAGAGGCGTGCCGGTATGCACGCCCTTAGCGCCGATGGCCCTGGCGCACTCGGCAAAGGTGGTGCACACCTTTTTGGCAAAACGGGTGCAGATGCGGTTGGCAAGGCCGGGGGTCAGGTCGCTCTCGTGGCATACAACAGGCACGCGGCACAGCCATGCGCCCACGACCACGGGCACGCTTACAAAGCCGCCCTTGGAGAAGCACACGTCAGGCTTGATGGTCGCAATGGCAGCCACGCTCTGCACGGCGCCCCAGAGCACCTTGAAAGGATCGATAAAGTTCTGCCAGCTGAAATAACGGCGCAGCTTGCCGCTCTTGACCTCGTGATACTTGATATCCGGGATCTTGGCGATCATCTGCTTTTCGATACCGTTGGTGCCGATATAATGAATGTCATAGCCCATTTCCTTCAGGCGGGGGATGAGGCTGAGATGAGGCGTAACATGACCGGCCGTACCGCCGCCGGTGAGAACGATGCGTTTGGACATAAAGCGCTCCCCTTTTCAGTGGTGATGGGGATAGTATACCACAAATCCGCCCGGATGGATAGTATCAGCCGATGCGTTTCAGCTCCGTCTGCAGGCGCGAAAGGATCCTTTTTTCCAGCCGCGAGATATAGCTTTGGGAGATGCCAAGCAGGTCCGCCACTTCCTTTTGGGTAAGCTCCTGCCTGCCGCCCAGCCCGAAGCGCAGAACGATGATCTGCTTTTCGCGGCTGCTCAGGTGCTCCAGCGCATCGCGCAGGATCTCCCGTTCGATCTCCCTGTCCAGTTCAAAGCTGACGGTATCGGGGCGCGTGCCCAGCACGTCGCTCAGCAGCAGTTCGTTTCCGTCCCAGTCGGTCTTGAGCGGCTCATCGAGGCTCACTTCCAGCTTTAATTTGCTGGTTTTGCGAAGAAACATCAATATCTCGTTTTCAATGCAGCGGCTTGCATAGGTGGCCATTTTGATCTTCTTTTCAGCATCGAAAGTGCTGACGGCCTTGATCAGTCCGATGGTGCCGATGGAGATAAGATCCTCCAGCGGCACGCCCGTGTTTTCAAACCTCCGCGCCACAAACACCACCAGCCGCAAATTGTGCTCGATGAGCATCTTTTTGGCCTGTTCGTCATTCTGTCGAAGTCTCAGCGCCATCTCCCGCTCCTCCTCGGGCGTGAGCGGCGGGGGCAGCGGGTCGGGCCCGCCGATGTAAAAAAGCTCCTGCGGAAACAACCGCATCAGTAGCCTCTGAAACGCCAGATGGATCTTGTCACCCGTATGCATCATAGCCATCCTCCTTTGTCATGTGGGCAGCGCGCCCGAAGGCAGCACAGATACAGGCACCAGCGCCTGCACCCCTGCATATTCCCGCCCCGCCACCGCCGCCAGCAGCTGTGCGCGGCAGGCGCTGCCGTTGAGATAAATGCGGCACTCATCCGGGCGAAATATGGGAAGCAGCGCCGAGCCTGCCGCCGTGCGCACATTCAGCAGGCGAAACCCAAGCGGCAGCTTTTCAAGCTGCGAAGGGTCGCCCAGCGCAGGATAGAGCGTGCGCGCCGCCCTGAGCGGAATGACCAGCACAGGCAGCCCTGTCACAGGGTCGCGCAGCAGGTTGCCCGTATCCACCATCGCAGGCAGGATGATTTGCCTTTCGCCCACGCGAAGCTCCACCTGCCGCACATTGGCAAGCACCTTGGGCATCAGCCGTATCAGCAGGCAGGCGGTCAGCTGAACGCCCGCCGCAACGGCGCCAGACACAGCAGGCGAAAGCCTGCGTTCAAGGCATGCCGTTACCGCGCCGCCGCAAAGCAGACCCGCCAGCAGCGTTGTCAGCGTGCAGCGCACGCACGCCTGCCAGCCGCAGGAGCGAAAGCACGCAAACACCGCACCGGGCAGTCCGAGCAGCACAACGGGCGCAAGCACGGGCCAGCGCAGGCCCATCAGCGAAAGCAGCCCATCCAGCCCTGAAGCCACCAGCAGCGGCTTCATGCGCGGCGCGCCAAGTCCCGCAAGCCTGCCGCCCAGCGGCAGCGCACAGGCGCACATCAACGCATTCCAAAACCAGTAAAGCTCCGCACTCACCATGCCGACCGCCTCCCCCATGCCCTGTGCACACAGTATAGCGGCAGGCACATGGCAAAAGTGTCGGATGAGGGCGCAAAAAATGTCGCAAAAAAGAGGCCCCTTTCGAGGCCTCTTTTCATCAGTCGTTATTCAGTTCTCTTGTCAGGTTGCGTATCCATTTCCTTTTGCGGTAGTGGATGGCAAAGGCGGGCATTTTGACAAACTCATCCAGACACAGGATGAAGTACACCCACATTTCGGGCAGTTTGAACACAAACGCGCAAAGCAGCCCCGTCGGCACGGCATAGCCCCACATGGCCACCGTATCGCCCACAAGGCCGAACTTCACATCGCCGCCCGCGCGGAAGATGCCGCACACCATCATGGTGTTGAGCGCCATGCCGATGATGTAATAGGCATTGATCAAGAGCATCAGGCTCAGCTCGGATTTCACAACATCGGTCACCGTCACATACAGATGCATGAAATCCAGCACCAGCGGACGGGTGAGCAAAACAAGCACACCGCCCGCCAAAGCGGAAAGGAAAGCGATCTTCATAAAGCGCGAGGCATATACCCGCGCCTCCTCCAGCTTGTTTTCGCCCATGGTATTGCCAAGGATGATGGCTGCCGCGGACGCTGCGCCAAAGCAGAAGGATGCGCTCAGGTTGCGCACCACCGTAGCCACGGAGTTTGCCGCCACGATATCGCTGCTCAGGTGGCCCAGAATGATGGAATACACGCTGAAAGCCAGACCCCAGATGATATCGTTTGCTGCGGCAGGCACGGAAAATTTGATAAAATCGCGCATCAGTTCACCGCCGCGGGCAAACAGGTCGCGGATGCGCAGGCGGATGATTTTACCGTACGCGCTGTCCGCAAGGCATACGCCCACTTCCACCAGTCGGGTGATGCTGGTAGCCAGCGCAACGCCCACGATGCCAAGCTCGGGGAATGGGCCAAGGCCAAAGATGAAGCAGGCGTTGAGCACCACATTCATCACCACCGCGCCGGAGTGGATGGCGGCGCTCATCCTGACGCGCCCCACGCTGCGCATGACCGCCAGATACAGCGCGGCAGCAGCGCCCAGCACATAGGACGGGCCTACCGCGCGCAGATAGAGCACGCCGTCTGCAATGAGCAGTTCATCGGCGGTGAAAATGCGCATCACCCATTCGGGCACGAGCATCGCAGCGGCGGTAAACAGCAGGCTCAGCAGCACCGCGATGCGCATGGCAATGCCCAGCACGCGCTCCACCGTGCGCGTATCTCCCTTGCCGAAGTACTGCGCAGCCAGCACCGCCGCGCCCGAAGAAAGACCGTAGTTGAGGTTGCCTAAGATAAAGGCGATTTGTCCTGCCAGCGACGAAGCCGCCAGCGCGCTCTGGCTGACAAACGAGAGCATGATAACGTCAGCCGAGCTGACCGCCGCGTCCAGCAGGTTTTGCAGGGCGATGGGCAGGGTCATGCGCAGGGCGCGGCGGTAAAACGACCGTTTTTCCTGCGGCGACCCCAGCGCCTGCTCAGTGGTATCGTTCATTTCGGTTCGTTGCTCCTTATTTCAAAAACAGCTCGATGACAGGCACAATCACGCGCGGCTTCACATGGGGCAATTGCAGAATGAGCGTATCATCCGCCGCCGAAGCGCCGTGCATAAAATCCTGCTCCTTGCCTTTTTTCATGACGATTTCGCTGCCGTCATGCAAAAACTGCGCATATTCCACCCTGTCCGCCATGCCGGGCAAAAGCAGATAGGCAAACGGATAGGCCAGCAGGTGCAGATAGAGGCGCTTGCCGTCCTCTGACTGGGTAAAGCGGCAGTCCTGCGGGCAGGCGGGAAGCAGGTCGGGCTCCGCCATGGTGCAGCCGTAGATGGCGCGGCTGTGGTATTTCATCCAGTCGGCAAATACCTGCAGGGCGTCACAGGCACGGTCATCCAGATAGCCGCGCGCGGTGGGGCCGACGTTCATAAGCAGATTGCCGCCGAGGGATACGTTGTTGACGAGCATGCGGATGAGCATTTCGGGGCTTTTCCACGTCTGCTCATCACGGTGATAACCCCACGAGCCGCTGAAAGTGTGACAGGCTTCCCAAGTGCACCATTCGCCCGTCTTTTCGTGGCGCACCCACTCGGTGGGCTGGAATTGCTCGGGCGTCCACAAATCCTGCTCGATATCCGCGCGGTTGTCGATGAGGATGCCGGGCATCAGCTCACGCGCCAGCGCGATCAGTTTTTCGCTTTCCCAATCGTCCTTGCCCTTGCCGCCCAGCCAGCTGTACTCGCCTTCGCCGCGGGCATCGGGGTAGGAAAAATCAAACCACAGGATATCGATGCGCCCGTAGTTGGTAAGCAATTCCGTTACCTGGTCGCGCATGTACTGCGCGTAGATGCGCATGTCGCGGCCTTCGTTCAGCTTTTGCGCGTCGGGGTCATTGCGGCGGGGATGAAACACATCCACCGTGAAATGCGGGTGATGCCAATCCAACAGCGAATAATAGAAGCCCACCTTCAGCCCTTCCGCGCGGAAGGCCTCCACATATTCCTTCACAAGGTCTCGCCCTGCAGGGGTGTTGGTGCACTTGTAATCGGTGTACTTGCTTTCAAACATGCAAAAGCCTTCATGATGCTTGGCTGTGAACACCGCATACTTCATGCCCGCCGCTTTGGCGCGGCGCGCCCAGTCGCGCGCGTCGTACAAATCGGGGTCGAAGCGTTCGAAATAGCGCTGATACTGCTCCTCGGGCATACGTTCATGGGTCTTGACCCACTCATGCCGTGCAGGCATGGCATACAGCCCCCAGTGGATGAACATACCGAAGCGGTCATGGCGAAACCATGCGCTGTCACCGGGCGTTTGACGGGTCACGTAGCTGCTCATATCAGCCGCACCTCCGCAAAATGGATTTTTTGTTGATCTTGCTAAGCCCAGTATACCGCAAAGAGCCTGCGTTTTCAATGCTTTGTGATTGACACCCACCCCGCTTTTCACTATAATAATGAGGTGTGTGTCCGCCGCCGAAGCGGCTTCATATACATTCATATTTGCAAACCATGCAAAAGGAGAGACCATTCATGAAGAGCTATTCCTCCAAGGAGCTTCGCTCGCTGTTCCTGAAGTTCTTCCAGGATCACGGTCATACCGCCATTTCCAGTGCGTCCGTCATCCCCGAGAACGACCCCACCGTGCTGTTCACCACCGCCGGCATGCATCCCCTGGTACCCTATCTGATGGGCGCCAAGCATCCCGCCGGCACCCGCCTGACCGACGTGCAGAAGTGCATCCGTACCGGCGACATCGAGGATGTAGGCGACTTCAGCCACCTCACCTTCTTCGAAATGCTGGGCAACTGGTCTCTGGGCGATTACTTCAAGCATGAGATGATCCCGTGGAGCTGGGAGTTCCCCACCAGCCCCGAGTACCTTGGCCTGCCCAAGGAAAAGCTGGCTTTCTCCGTATTTGCCGGCGATGAAGACTGCCCCCGCGACGAAGAGAGCGCCCAGCTGTGGCGTGACTGCGGCGTGGCCGACGATCACATCTTCTTCCTGCCCAAGGAAAACAACTGGTGGGGCCCCGCCGGCCTGACCGGTCCCTGCGGCCCCGATACCGAGATGTTCATCATCACCGATAAGGAGCCCTGCGGCCCCGACTGCTCTCCCGCCTGTTCCTGCGGCCGTTATCTGGAGATCTGGAACGACGTGTTCATGCAGTACAACAAGAACGCTGAAGGCAAGTTCGAGCCCCTGAGCCAGAAGAACGTTGATACCGGCATGGGTCTGGAGCGCACCATCTGCGTGCTCAACGGCAAGAAGTCCGTTTACGAGACTGACGCTTTCACCGACATCCTCGCCAAGATCGCTGAGCTCAGCGGCAAGGAATACGGCAGCGATGACGAGACCACCAAGGCCTTCCGCATCATCGCCGACCACATGCGCACCTCCACCTTCATCATGGGCGACGACCGCGGCGTGAGCCCCTCCAACGTGGACCAGGGCTACGTGCTGCGCCGCCTCATCCGCCGCGCCGTTCGCTACGGCATGGGCATCGGCATGCCCGATGGTTTCACCGGCGAGATCGCCAAAGTGATCATCAACCAGTACAAGGATGTTTATCCCGAACTGGAGCGCAATGCTGCCTTCGTGATGGAACAGCTGGCTCTGGAAGAGACCCGCTTCGCCAAGACCCTGCGTCAGGGCGAGAAGGAATTCGAAAAGATCTACAACAACGTGCAGAACACCAAGAACATCCTCGAGGCCGTTCTGAACGCCGAAAACAAGGTCGCTCTGGCTCAGGAATATGCCCAGACCAAGAAGCTGCGTCCCTCTCCCGACATGATGCCCATCATCGACGCCGCCAAGGCCGGTGACGAGGCCGCTCTGGTCGAGGCCGTGAACGCCCGTCTGGCTACCCTCAGCGTGATGGACGGCCGCAGCGCCTTCAAGCTGTACGATACCTATGGCTTCCCCATCGAAATGACCATCGAGCTGGCCACCGAAAAGGGCCTGACCGTGGATCAGAACGATTTTGCCGAGCGCTTCAAGCAGCATCAGGCCACTTCTCAGGCCGGCGCCGAGCAGCGCTTCAAGGGTGGCCTTGCCGACCACAGCGATCAGACTGCCCGTCTGCACACCGCTACCCACCTCATGCACACCGCCCTGCGCAAGGTGCTGGGCCCCGAAGTTGCTCAGAAGG
>JAZKYW010000194.1:0-2798 GCA_045612325.1 Candidatus Limiplasma sp.
GTCGGTATCTTCAATGCGCAGGATGAACTTGCCGCCGTTCTTCTTGGCGTACAGATAGGTATACAGAGCGGTGCGCAGGCCGCCCAGATGCAGATAGCCCGTGGGGCTGGGTGCAAATCGAGTGCGAACAGTCATGGGAGCGCCTCCTTGGACGAATGACCCATCAAAATGGATAGAGATATACAAAATTATATTATACGCAGATTGCTGTTTTTTTCAAGTGTGACATGCAAAAACGCCGCCTTGAAGGCCATCATCCACGGGGCAGATTCTGCAAAAAATGCTCAAGCGCGGGGTTGGCGTCGTTCTTGCGCCATGCGATGAGGATCTCTTCGGTCTCGCCCTCGCCGGCAAGCGGTACAAAGACCACGTTTTCGGCGCCGATATCCCATGGATGGGAGTATTCGGGCACGATGGAGATGCCCTCCTCCGCCGCTACCATCATGAGGATACTTTCCATATCGTTGGAGCGCAGAAGGATGTTTGGCTGATAGCCCGCCTGCTGGTAGAGGCGGATGTAGAAGGCGTCGCCGAAGGAATCACCCGTGCCGGAAGGGGACATGAACAGAATGGTCTCCTGCTTCAGGTCCTTGCGGGTAAGCTGGTTGCGTCTGGCAAGCGGATGGTTGGAATGCAGCGCAACGCGCAGCGGCACCTGCTCCACCACCTGCCATTGCAGCCCTTCCTCCTTGCGAAGGTTGGTGGAGTCCCATGTGAAGATCAGGTCGTAATCGCCGTTGAGCAGACCGGTGGCAAGCATGTCCGTATCGCAGCGGTAGCAGGAGATGAGCACGTTGGGATACTGCCTGTGAAAGCGGCGCAGGTACCTGGGCAGGTCGCTGTGCTCGTAGCCCTTGGTGTAGCCAAGGCGCAGCTCGCCCTCCAGACCGGTGGATGCTTCGCGGGTGCGTACCAGCGCGTTGTCCATCCTGCTGAGGATCTCTCTGGCTTCCTTCAAAAACACCTTGCCCGAAGGCGTCAGCGATACGGGGCGGCTGTTGCGGTCCAGCAGTTTTGCGCCGATGTTTTCCTCCAGCGCCTGGATCTGCTGGGTGATGGCCGTCTGGGATATATAGTGCTGAGCGGCCGCTTTGGTAAAGCTGCCGTTTTCCGCAACGGATACAAAATAGCGCAGCTGATTCAGATTCATCTATCACACCTCGCGCAATTATAAGATAAACTTATTATAATATGCAATTTATGTTCTTGCAATCCGTTCATTCATCGTTTATAATAACCTCATCTTGACGGAGGTCAGGATAAACATCACGAAATGCGTTTGAGCAGAAAGAGTAGTTGGGCAAAAGCCATCAGAGAGATGCCGGACGGTGCAAGGCATTGGCGGGACCCCGATGAAGTTCATTCTGCGAGCGGTGTGCTGAAAATCACAGTAGGTACAACGGGTGCGACCGTTATATCGCGCGGACTTTTCAACCTGTGAATGTTTTTTCACGGGCGCGAAGTCTGATAAGGCATATGCCGCAAGGCATGCGCAAAGCAGAGTGGTACCACGAGCAAATTCGTCCCTGTATCGGTATGATACAGGGCTTTTTCAATGAAATCACGCGAGCATCACCAAGGAGGACATACACTATGGAACGTTACTATCAGCCGGAAATCGAATGTGCATCCAAAGAGCAGCTCAAGGCGCTGCAGGATGAACGCCTTGTCAAGCAGGTACAGCACGTATGGGATAACGTGCCCTACTACCGCAAAAAGATGGAAGAAAAGGGCGTTACCCCCGCTGACATCAAGGGCACTCAGGACCTGCACAAGCTGCCCTTCCTCAGCAAGGACGACCTGCGTCAGGCTTATCCCTACGGCCTGATGGGCAAGCCCAAGAAGGATTGCGTACGCATCCAATCCACCTCCGGCACCACGGGCAAGCGCGTTGTGGCCTTCTACACCCAGCACGATATCGACCTGTGGGAAGATTGCTGCGCCCGCGCCATCACCGCCGCAGGCGGCACCGAGGATGACGTATGTCAGGTCGCTTACGGCTACGGCCTGTTCACCGGCGGCCCCGGCCTCAACGGCGGCAGCCACAAGGTAGGCTGCCTCACCGTGCCCACCTCCAGCGGCAACACCGAGCGTCAAATTATGTTCATTCAGGACCTGCAGACCACCATCCTGTGCTGCACGCCTTCCTACGCCGCCTATCTTGGCGAAACCATGAAAGAAATGGGCCTCACTCCCGATCAGATCCCGCTGAAGGCCGGTATCTTCGGCGCCGAAGCCTGGAGCGAGGAAATGCGTCAGGATATCCAGAACACGCTGGGCATCAAGGCTTATGACATTTACGGCCTGACCGAGCTGTCCGGCCCCGGCGTGGCCTTCGAATGCTCCGCACAGAACGGCATGCACATCAATGAGGACCACTTCATCGCCGAGATCATCGACCCCAACACCGGCGAAGTGCTGCCCGAAGGCACCAAGGGCGAGCTGGTATTCACCGCCATCGACAAGGAAGCCTTCCCCATGATCCGCTACCGCACCCGCGATATCTGCGTGCTGAGCCGCAAGCCCTGCTCCTGCGGCCGCACCCATGTCAAGATGTCCAAGCCCATGTGCCGCAGCGATGATATGCTGATCGTCAAGGGCGTGAATGTATTTCCGTCCCAGATCGAGGCGGTCCTTATGGAACAGGGATACCCCGCCAATTACCAGATCGTGGTGGACCGCGTGAATCACTCCGACACCCTGGAGGTGCTGGTGGAAATGGCGGCGGACAAGTTCTCCGACTCCCTGGCGGATATCGCCGAGCAGGAGAAGAAGCTCGTCGGCGCGCTCAAGGCTAT
>JAZKYW010000195.1:0-5298 GCA_045612325.1 Candidatus Limiplasma sp.
CGCACATTGCGGTTGGCGGAGGCCAGCTCAAACAGCTCGCGGCGGCGGCCGAAGAGTGTTTCGGCATAGCCTGCATCGCGGCCCTTGTCCACACAGGCATCCATGAAGGCGCGTACGCCGGGGTAGCGGGCAAAGTACATCTGGATAAAATGGTCGGCTTCCTTGCGGCTGATGCGGGCGTTGCGGGCAAGGCCGAAGCCCGAAATGCCGTACACGATGCCAAAGTTGACCGCCTTTGCGGCGCGGCGCATCTCGGGCGTTACTTCGTCCATGGAAACGCCGTGCACCTCGGCAGCTGTGCGGGTGTGGATGTCCTGACCGCGGTTGAAGGCGTCGCACATGGCCTCGTCACCGCTCATGTGCGCAAGCACGCGCAGCTCGATCTGGCTGTAGTCGGCGTCCAGCAGGATGTTGCCTTCCCCTGCTACGAACGCGCGGCGGATCTCACGGCCTTCCTCGGTACGGATGGGAATGTTCTGCAGATTGGGCTCCATGCTGGAGATGCGGCCCGTGACGGTGGCGGTCTGGTCAAAGGTGGTGCGTACGCGTCCGTCAGGCTCGCGCAGCTTCTGCAGACCGTCGATGTAGGTGGACTGCAGCTTGGCCATCTTGCGGTAGCGCAGCAGCGGCTCGATGGCGGGATGATAGGGGATCAGCCCTTCCAAAACCTCGGCGGAGGTGGAGTAGCCCGTTGCGCCCTTCTTGGCGGGCGTGGGCAGGGAGAGCTTTTCAAACAGCACCTCGCCCAGCTGACGGGGGCTGTTGAGGTTGAAGCCGCTTACGCCCGTAAGCTCGTAGACCTTCTCGCGGCACTCGGTGACCTCACGGCTGAACCATTCGCCAAGGTCGTTGAGAACTTCGCCGTCCACAAGGAAGCCTTCACGCTCCATGTCAAACAGCACGCGGGTGAGGGGCTGCTCCATTTCGTAAAGCAGCGAATGCAGGCCGCGGGCTTCCACACGCACTTCCTGACGCAGGCTGAGCGCGTATACATCCCACGCGGTGGAGGCAGCGGGCGATTCGCCGTATTCGGCAGCCAGCACGGGCGCAAGCGCATAGCTCTTGAGCGCGGTGTGCAAAAGATAGGCTGCGATCATGGTATCGTGTTTCAGCGCGGGCAGGGACAGGCGGTAGCGGCTGAGGGCATGCCACAGCGCTTTGGCGTCATGTATAATGAAGGAACAGCTTTCCAGCACGGGCGAAAGGGCGGCGAAGATCTGGTCTTCATACAGACCAAGGCCCATCAGGTCGCGCAGGATGGGCATGCGCCACAGCTGCATCCCGGGCGTGAGCAGGGTGATTTCTTCCTCAGCCTGATACAGCGCCAGCCACTCGGGCTTTGCATCCGCCAACTGCTGCGCGGCGGCGCGCAGGGCGGATTCATCGGTATAGGTGATTTCTTCATTCACGGGCGCGGCTTTGGGCAGCGAGGAGGCGTCCTCCACCGCCATGCCTGCGGACTCCGTATTTTTGACAGGGGCGGATTTGCCCGCAGCGCGCTTGGCTGCGCCCGTTGCGCGGGGCGCGGCGGCCTCCTGTTTGGGCATTTCCCCCTTGCCCAGCAGCGCATTCATGCTGCGGATGAGGGATTTCAATTCGTAATGCTCCATCAGACCCACGGCGTCGCCCATGCCATCCCAGCGGCAGAGGGAAAAATCCACCTCGAGGGGCGCGTTGCGGCGGATGGTGCCGAGGTCGCGGCTGAGAAGCGCCACTTCCCTGCCTGCGCGCAGCTTTTCGCCCAGCTTGCCCTTCACTTCATCCGCATGGGCGAATACCTCGTCCAGCGTGCCGTATTGGCTGATGAGCTTGAGCGCGGTCTTTTCGCCGATGCCCGCAATGCCGGGGATGTTGTCGGAGGTATCGCCCATCAGACCCTTCATATCGGGCACCTGTGCGGGCGTAAAGCCGTACTCCTCCAAAACGCCCTGCTCGTCAAGCAGCAGGCTTTCGGTGATGCCCTTTCGGGTGAGGATGATGCGCGTGCCGCCGCCTGCCAGCTGCAGGCTGTCGCGGTCGCCCGTCAAAACAAGCGCTTCCATGCCGCGCTCGTTGGCGATGCGCGATGCGGTGCCCAGCAGGTCATCCGCCTCGTAGCCTTCCATTTCGCAGATGCGGATGTGCATGGCGTTAAGAAGCTCGCGCACGGTCTTCGTCTGCGGACGAAGCTCCTCGGGCATGGGCTTGCGTGTGCCCTTGTATTCCTCATACAGCGTGTGGCGGAAGGTGGGCGCGTGTACGTCCATCATTACGCACAGGGCGTCGGGGCGGTAGGTATCCAGCGCCTTGAAAAGCATGCTGAAAAAGCCGTGCACGGCGTTGGTATAATCCCCATTGGCAGTGGTAAGCAGGGGCAAAGCGTGAAAACCGCGGAAAATAAGGCTGTAACCGTCCACCAGCATCACAACGGGCTTGGACATGGACACCTCCAAAGGGCAGATTGGCCAAAAGCAGACCCTTTGGAATCATTATAACACAAAGCCGCCCGAAAGAAAACAAAACCGCCTTTGGCCCCTGCCGTCAGTTAACAATTTTTGAAAATTCGTTACAAAAATCAATTTCAAAGCGCAAAAAGTAAGAAAAAAGCATTGACAACGTAACAAAGCTGTAATATTATAAGCATGATACCACAAGTATCTATCCGTCTGCATGTATGCAAAATCATTACGGCCCGCGAGCCGTCACAATACGGAGGTTTTGCCATGAGGAACCAATTCAAAAGGACGCCTGCCCGAGCGCTGAAGTCGTTTGCGGCAATGCTGATGGTGCTGTGCCTGATCATGGGCACCATCCCCATGGCGTTTGCGGCTCAGTCTGCGGGTGACAAGCCCGGCAGCGTTGTGCCGTCTGAGACCAAGGTGTACATCCGCACCAACGGTACCGTAAAGTTCTTTACGGGCGACAAGGCCTATGAAGGCACTGTCGTTACCCCTGCCGCAGGCGAGGTATGCCAGCTGGTAAGCGAAGACTGGTACACCCTGGACGGTCAGGAGTACTACGGCGTGTACTACCTGAGCAACCGCTACAACGTTCTCAAGAGCGAAGCGGCTGCGCTGATCATGACTGCCGAAGCGCTCGACACCTACATTACCGAAACCCTGTGGAAGCAGACCACCTTTGAGACCCTGCGCAAGAGCATGGGCCTTGTGGGTGATGTGCGCGTACACGGCCTGCAGGTAGCCCTGAAGAAGCTGGGCTACAACGTTGGCGCGATCGACGGCTCCTACGGTAAGAATACCCATGATGCCGTTGCCAAGTTCCAGCGCGCTCAGGGTCTTGACGCCGACGGCTCCGCCGGCCCCCTGACCCAGCCCGTTCTGTACGCCCTTGCCAGCGGCAGCACCACCCGCGGGTCTGCCGGCGGTTCCACGGGCGGCTCTACTGGCGGCACCGCTGCCAACACCGGTACCCTGCGCACCATCGCGCCCGTCAACCTGCGCGAGCGTGCTACCAAGTCCAGCGAACGTCTGGCAGAAATTCCCCGTAATATCAACCTTTCTTATACCGATGCCTACACTCCCGCAGGCGGCGTAACCTGGTATCAGGTGCGCTATGCAGGCCTGACCGGCTGGGTCATGGGCTCCTATGTGAATGTTACCAGCAACACCGGCACTTCCGGCGGCAGCAGCACTACTCCCGCGCCTTCCATGGGCACCCTGCGCACCAACGTAGAGGTTAACCTGCGCAAGAACGCCACCAAGTCCAGCGCACGTCTGGATGAAGTGCCCGCCAAGGTAGCCCTCAACTTTACCGATACCTACACCGCCAGCAACGGCGTTACCTGGTATCAGGTCACCTACGGCGGCCAGACCGGCTGGCTGATGGGTACCTACATCACCGTTACCAGCACCACCTCCGGCGGTTCTTCCTCCGGCGGCGCCACCAGCACAGAACCCGCCATCGGCAAGGTGACCATCATCAAGCCTAGCACCCGTGTGCGCGTTTCTCCCAACGGCGATAAGAGCGGCGTTGTGCTGGCCAAGGGCACTGTGGTCGACCTGCTGGCCAATCCCGTCATCGCAGGTGATTACAGCTGGCACAAGATCCGTACTGCCAGCGGCCTGGTAGGCTACGTGCGCGGCGACTGCGCCGAAACCTCCATCGGCACCGGCGGAAACGGCACTGTCGTTTCCGACAAGACCTTCATCCGCCTGCCCGCTGCCACCATCCTCTTCACCGAGGAGACCAAGCCCGCCACCGGCGGCGAGGCCGTGGCTGCCGGCACCGTGCTGATGATGTATTCCGCTCAGACCTACATGAAGAACGAAGTGGAATACTGCTCCGTATGGTACAAGAACCAGAAGTTCAACGCTGTTTACAACGATGTAAAGGGCGGTGTGATGACTGCTTCTGCCGTTTCCACCTATATGGAATCCCTGCTGGACACCACCCTGACCGACTCCCTCAAGCGTGAATACGACCTGCTGGGCGATGTATATGTATACGCTCTGCAGAGCGCTCTGAAGCGCCTGAGCCTCTACACCGGCAATCTGGACGGCTGCTTCGGCGCCGGCACCGAGAGCGCCGTGCGCAACTTCCAGCGCGCCAACAGCCTCACGGTTGACAGCTCCTGCGGCAACGAGACCTGGGCGGCTCTGAAGGCTGCTATCGATAAGCTCAACAACCCCGGCTCCTCCGGCGGCAGCAGCAGCGCCACCACCGTGGCTCAGTTCTTCGCAGGCGCTACCAGCGTGCAGAAGGCTACCTGGGACGGCGACGGCCAGAGCCTGCTCAAGCGCGGCAAATATGCCACCATCCTTGATATTGAGACCAAGAAGATCTTCCGTGTCTACCGCTGGTCCGGCGGCTATCACGCTGACTGTGTGCCCGCCAGTACGGATGACACCAAGATCATGTGTGAGATCGTCAACTTCACCTACCGTGACGAAGCACCCTCGGCCTCTCACCTTGCTAACATCATCAAGTACGGCAAGGACCAGACCACCGAGAACTATGCATGGCCCGACTTCGGCGGTCATGTATACGGCAACGACATCGGCGCCAAGTGGGACCGCCGCGCCGCCCTCATCCGTGAGGAAGGCAGCAGCAAGATCTACGCCGTAAGCCTCTACGGCTATCCCCACGGCTTCACCGGTGACGATGGCTTCGCAAGGTCTGTGTTCCCCAACGGCAAGAAGTTCTATGAGCACAACAACTACTACGGTATGATGTGTGTGCACTTCGTAGGCAGCAAGACCCACGGCGGCAACGCGGTGGACAGCAATCACCAGACCAACGTAACCAAGGCTTACGACTGGGCCAAGAACAACGGTTACTCTGAGATCTGCAAATAACAAG
>JAZKYW010000196.1:0-7781 GCA_045612325.1 Candidatus Limiplasma sp.
CGGCCACGCGATATTGATGGTTTTTTTGTACAGTTCTTTCAGCTGAGGCGTATCGATGGGCTTGCCCTCATGGTCTTTTACGCCCAGCAGCTTTTGAAATATGCTCATTTTTCCCCTTCTGCCATCTCCAGCCATGGCGGATAAAACAAGGTCTCAGTCGTTCGTCGGGCTCATTATAGTCCCGTCAAAGCAGAAAAGTCAAATGTTGAAATGCGGGAGCATTTTACTTTTTGGTTTTGATGGTAAGGGCGTAAGCGCTGTTGATAAGGCCCAGCACAGCCGAGGCGATGAACAGCATTTCCATGCCCATCGCTTCCCAGATCCAGCCGCCGAAGAGGGCGATGAAAATGGTGATGAGATGGTTGATGGATACACCGGTGGAAATGGTGGCCTTCATCTCCTCCTGATTGTCGGACAGGTCCTTCACGTATACGTTGGACGCCATGGAACCCAGCGAGATCACCGCATCCAGCACATAGTTGACGCAGCACACGATGAACGCCACATCCTTGGGAAAAACGCGGTGCGCAAAGCCATAGCACAGGCACACACCCACCAGAATAATGGTATCCGCCACCATGACCACCTTGTAGCCCAGCTTATCGATGATACGGCCCACGATAGGCGAAGCGATAAAGCAGGCAATGGCGGAAACGGCAAACAGCAGGCTGATCATGGCTGCGTTGGCCTGATAGAACAGGATGAGCACATAGGGGCCAAAGGTGAAAAACACCTGCTTGCGCGCGCCGTAGAACATTTCCAGCATATAGTACTTGGTATACTTTTTGTGGAAATAGAAGCGGCGCTTGGTGGCGTCCGGTGCGCTGGTGCCTTTGATGCGCAGCGAGCATACCGCGCTTACGCCTACCAGCACCGCAGCCAGCGTAAAGAACAGGCGGTAGGGCTGGTTTTGCGTCACAAACGAGAACACCGCCACGATCACCAGATAGCCCGCCAGCGTGCCGATCTGGTTAATGGCACTTTGCATGCCCAGCGCCTCGCCGCCGCGTTCCTTTTTGGCATACCCCATAATGAGCGAGCTTTTCATGCCCAGCTGGATATGTTCGCCCAGCGAATAGGTGCAGATAGCCACGGTAGCCAGCACCTTGGTCGCCGGCAGCACCGCATGCATCCCCATGCCCACCAGCATGATCATGGCGCCGGCCTTGTACATCGTTTCAGCGCTCAGCATGTAAAACACCGCAAGGATCAATACCAGCATCACGCCCGGCAGTTCGCGGAAAAACTCCGTGATACCGCGGTCCATTTCGCCCATCTTGACCACTTCAGCCAGAAAATTATCCAGCATGCCCTTGTACAGGCCATAGGCAAGGCCTGTGATGAGGATGGACAGCAGCAGCGGGCGATATTTGGAATCCTCCCTGAAGATCTCCCGAATGTGTTTCATACAGTTCACTCTTTTCTTTTTCATCTTTCGCGCAGTCTTTCACGCTGATGATAGCACACGTCCTCCCGCTTTACAAGCAAGAACGAAGGTAATATAATGAACTTAACCATCTCGCAAAAAACATCATATCATCAGGAGGGATTTTCACCATGGCAGGCGTTTTGGGCGAAACCAAAGTTTTGCAGGTAGGCTTCATCGTACGCGATATCGAAAAAACCCGACAGTTCTTTGCCGATTTTCTGGGCGTTGAGCCTCCGCCCATCTGTGACGGCGGCCCCTACGAAGTGAATCAGGCTACGCTGCGCGGCGAGCCCATCCCCGAGAGCAACTGCCTGATGGCGTTTTTCAGCGTGGCGCCCGGCATCACCATTGAGCTCATCCAGCCCAACGGCAAGCCCAGCGCATGGCAGGAGTATCTGGACGAGCACGGCGAAGGCATGCACCACTTGGGCATCGCCGTTGACAACACCGATGAAAAGCTCGCAGCCTGCGAAGCCTTCGGTCTGCCCCTCATCCAGCGCGGCAAATACGGCAACGGCGGCGGCGAATACGCTTATGTGGACGCACGCGAAAAGCTGAAGTGCTTCATCGAAACGCTGGAAGATTATTGATTTACATAAAAAGAACCCCCTCTCCCCAAAAACGGGAGAGGGGGGTGTTTGTTATTCCATAGCCCTGACCATTGCTTCAAGCCCGCGCGTGATGTCCTCAAGCGCCATGAAAGGCACGCCCTCTTTGGCCTGCTCGGGCAAAAACGGCACATGCACAAAGCCTGCACGCACAGTGGTGCCGCTGTAATGGTGCAGAAGCGTATACAGCGTATCATTGCACACGAACGTGCCTGCGGAATACGATACGGATGCATTGAGCCCCGCCGCCTGCACAGCCTCCGCCATGCGTCTGACGGGCACGGTGGCAAAATACGCCGCAGGGCCGTCGGCAGCTACAGGCTCATCCTGCGGCTGATTGCCCGCGTTGTCGGCAATACGGGCATGACGCAGGTTGATGCCCACCATCTCGGGGGTGATATCCTTGCGCCCGCCTGCCTGACCGATGCACAAAATCACATCGGGCTGCACCTCTTCTGCCTTTTCAAGCACGCATTTCGCGGCCTCGGCAAACACGGTGGGAATCTCACACTTGGTCAGCGTCCAATCCCCCACGCAGTCGGGCAGGCGTTTCACGGCCTCCCATGCGGGGTTGATGCTTTCGCCCCCGAAGGGATCAAAACCCGTGACCAGCAGTTTCTTCATGTTGATGCTCCCTCAGCCGCGCTTGGCAAAAGCAATGATGGCGTCCGCCACTTCATCGGGCGTGCGGTCATCGGTGCGCAGCATCAGGTCGTAATTGGAGCGCAGGCCCCAGTTGCCGTCGGCAAAGAAGTTGTAGTAGCTCTTGCGCTGCTTGTCGGTCTTGCGGATGAGCTCACGGGCGGCGGAGCGGTCCACGTTTTCCACACGCATGATGCGCTCGATTCGCTTTTCCTCGGATGCATACAGGAACACATGCACCACGTCGCTCATATCCTTGAGCACATAGTCGGCACAGCGGCCCACGATGACGCAGTCGCCCTCAGCCGCGATGGTATTGATGGCTTCAAACTGCGCAAGGAACACGCGCTGATTCAGAGGCATCTGCAGCCCCGCATGTGCGCCCGTCATATGCGCGCCCGCGCCTACAAAAATGCCGCCAAGGCTGGCTTTTTCATCGTGATGTTCCATCACTTCTTCGCACAGGCCGCTCTTCTGCGCCGCGCGGGTCAGAATCTGTTTATCATAAAAAGGAATACCCAGCTTTTTGGCTACCAGTTCGCCGATTTCACGGCCGCCGCTGCCATATTCACGACCAATGGTAATAATCATAAAGACACCTCCGGTTGTCTATTCATTTCAATAAATTGATATTCAACGATCTTTTTTCTTATTATATCGCAAAGAAAATCAAATTTCAATCATTCAAAAAGGGGTTCGGAAATATTTCCGAACGCCCTGTTTGGGTATTATGATCAGCCGCTGATCTGCGCTTCGACCAGACGGCCCTTGCAGTAGCGCTCACGCAGCACGGGCTTTTCGATCTTGCCGGTGGGGTTGCGCGGTACATCCGCGAAGAGGACCTTGCGGGGACGCTTGTAGCGGGGCATGCCTTCGCAGAAAAGGTTGATCTCCTCTTCGGTGCACTCCATGCCTTCCTTGATCTGGATGATGGCTGCGGCGATCTCGCCCAGGCGGGGATGCGGCAGGCCGATAACGGCAACATCCTTGATCTTGTCGTACTGGCGCAGATAATCTTCGATCTGCACGGGGTAGAGGTTTTCACCGCCGGAGATAACAACGTCCTTTTTGCGGTCTACCAGATAGATAAAGCCATCCTCGTCCTCGCGCGCCATGTCGCCGGTCAGCAGCCAGCCGTCATGCAGCACCTCGGCGGATGCTTCGGGGTTTTTGTAGTAGCACTTCATCACGCCGGGGCCCTTGACGATCAGCTCGCCCACTTCGCCGTGGGCAACGGGCTCAAAACGCTCGTCCACGATGGCGGTCTGCCACAGGTAGCCGGCCTTGCCGATGGCGCCAACCTTGTGTACGTTGTCCACGCCAAGGTGCACGCAGCCAGGGCCGATGGATTCGGACAGGCCATAGTTGGTATCGTACTGATGATGCGGGAAGTAATCCAGCCAGCGGCGGATAAGGCTGGGCGGCACGGGCTGCGCGCCGATGTGCATCAGCCTGAGCTGGTCAAGCATGTAATCCTCCAGCTTGATGCGGCCCGCATCGATGGCGTCCAGCAGGTCCTGTGCCCACGGCACCAGCAGCCATACGATGGTGCACTTTTCTTCCGTTACGGCACGCAGGATCCACTCGGGCTTTACGCCGCGCAGAAGCACTGCCTTGCTGCCCGCCAGCAGAGAACCGAACCAGTGCATCTTTGCGCCGGTGTGGTACAGCGGGGGGATGCAGAGGAACACGTCGTCACGGGTCTGACCGTGGTGGTTCTGCTCGGTCATGCAGGAGGAGATCAGCGCGCGGTGGTCATGCAGGATGGCCTTGGGGAAACCCGTGGTGCCGGAGGAGAAGTAAATGGCAGCGTGGTCGTCCTCCGTCATAAATACGGGCGGCGCGGAGGAGGAGCAGTAGTTGACCAGCGTCAGGTAATCCTCGGTGTAGGCAGGGCCGTTCTTGCCGACAAAGAACATGGTGCGCAGCTTCAGACGTTCGGCAATGGGATCCATACGGCTGATGAACTCAGGGCCGAAAACGAGGATCTCCACATCTGCCAGATCAAGACAGTACTCGATCTCATCGCTGGAATAGCGGAAGTTCATGGGCACGGCAATGCATCCCGCCTTGAGGATGCCAAAATACACAGGCAGCCACTCCAGGCAGTTCATCATGAGGATAGCCACCTTGGTGCCGCGCGGCGTGCCGCGGCTGAGCAGAAGGTTGGCAAAACGGTTGGCCTTGCGGTCAAAATCCTTCCAGCTCATTTCACGGCGGTAGGGCGTGTCGGGGCTTGCCGCCTCGATCAGGTTCAATTCGCGCCAGGTCACAGCGTTATCGCGCGCTTCGGAGGGGTTTACCTCCACCAGCGCGGTCTCGCTGCCCCAAAGCCTTGCGTTTCGCTCCAGCAATTCAGTAATGATCATGGTTCATTCCTCCATGTTTGATTCTTATCGTGGTGCAGGGGTACTACCCCTGCCAAAATGTCCTGCCCGTCAGCCGGGAGGCCCTCCGCCGACCGGCGGTCTTCGATGCAGCATCACTCTTCATCTGCCGATTTCCGCACGAAGTGCGGTCCGGGGTGCAGGGGTACTACCCCTGCCAATAAAAAACGCCCTCTGTATCCAAAACGGATACAGAGGGCGGGATAAACCGCGGTACCACCTCATATTCGCTGCCAAAAGGCAGCCTCGTCGGGTCCTGACAGACCGTAGCGCTGTATCGGGCGCGCCCGTCTTGGCCTACTGGGAATAACGTTCGGCAAGCCGCTCGGAAAGGTATTTCCATATCGGTGTCCCGCTGCCTTGCACCAACCGGCAGTTCTCTGCAGGGATCAGATCCGCTATGTACTTGATTTCGTCATCGCGTTGGGGTGAAATTGAATATAGTCATTGTATGCCCCCATGGATAAAATGTCAACCAACGGCACAGAAAAAACATTCAAAAAACATTTTTTGCAATTACGCCCGTTTAGCTCTTTCTTTATACAGATTTTTCTGTTATCATAGACTTTGATTGAAAGTTAACATACTTTCAGCACAACATTTTAATGGAGGAATGACCCCATGAAACGCATTCTTGCTATCCTGCTCTCTGTTGCGCTTCTCCTGTCCGTGATGGTCATGCCCGCCGTCGCCGAAGGCGCCGACGCTGACATCGTCATCATCGGTGCCGGCGGTGCCGGCCTGTCCGCTGCCATCGAGGCTGTGGAAAACGGCGCTGAGAAGGTTATCCTGCTGGAGATGACCGCCAAGACCGGCGGTGCCCTGAACTTCACCAGCGGCTCTATGTCCGCTGCCGGCACCATCATCCAGAAGGAAGACGGCATCGAAGATACCGTTGAATCCTACATCGCCGATATCATCAACAACGGCGACGACTTCGGCGGCCAGCCCAACGTAGAGCTGATCACTGTTTACGCCAACGAAGCTGCTGCTACCTTCGACTGGCTGTACGAGAACGGCCTGAAGGACAACGTATACTCCACCGACCGCGCCACCGGCGCCCGTGCTGTATTCGCTCCCGAGCATGCCCTGTACTCCATCGCCCGCACCTACAAGTGCAACCCCGATGACAAGGCCAACTACAAGTCCGCTGCTCACGAAGTGCTGGACGCTCTGGTTAACGCCAACGACAAGATCGAAGTTGTGCTCAACACCAAGGCTACCGAGCTCATCGCCAACGAGCAGGGTCAGGTTCTGGGCGTAAAGGCCAAGGGCCCCAACGGCGAAGTCACCTACACCGCTGAGAAGGGCGTTATCGTTGCCACCGGCGGCTACTCCTCCAACCGCGCTCTGATGGGCCAGTACACCGAGAACGGCGAGTACTACCTGGCCGGCGGCGCTCCCGGCTCTGACGGCAACGCTCTGCTCATGATGCAGAAGGTTGGCGCCGGCCTCACCGCCATGGACGCTATCCCCACCTTCCCCATGGGTCTGGTTGCCAAGGACGATGACACCCGCGGCCAGATCGCTTCCACCTACACCTGGAAGACCGGCGGCATCGTTGTTAACCAGAACGGCGAACGTTTCTGCAACGAGACCGAGTCCAACCCCGCTCCCCGTGAAGTTGCCCTGGAAGAACAGCCCGGCGCTGTGCAGTACGACATCTACACCGATAAGGTGCTGGCTGATCTGGCTGCCACCGGTCAGAACTTCTTCATGGCTGCCTACTTCGTAGACGAGACCTCCGTTGGCGGTCACGTAATGTACTCCGGCAACTCCATCGAGGAGCTGGCCGCTGCCATCAACGTTCCCGCTGAGAACCTGAAGAAGACCATCGAAGAGTACAACGCTGCTGTTGAAAAGGGCGAGCCCGATCAGTTCGGCCGCGAGTTCAATGTGCAGAACACCTACAACCTGGCCACCAACAAGATCGAAGGCGAAAAGTTCTACGCCATCCGTCTGCACTCCCTGTGCGTTATGACTCTGGGCGGCGTAACCGCCAACGCCAACATGCAGGTGCTGGACGAAGCCGGCAACGTCATCCCCGGCCTGTATGCTGCCGGTGAAGTCGTCGGCGGCATCTGGGGCAAGTTTGTTTCCGGCGGCACCGGTGTTATGGGCCCCATCGTGTTCGGTAAGGTTGCTGCCCGTCACGCCATGGCCAACACCCCCGCTGAAGGCTACACCATCACCCCCGCTGCCAACCTGCTGGACGAGAAGCTGTTCGTGAAGGAAGTTTCCACCGAGAAGCTCTTCGACATGACCCGCGCTCTGAAGGACGGCGAGTACACCGCCACCGTTGACGGCCAGAACGGCCCCATGACCGTGAAGACCGTGATCACCGACGGCAAGATCGCTTCTGTTGAAGTTGTCGAGAACAACGAGACTCAGGCCATCGCCGCTCCCGCCATCGAGATCGTTACCGCTGCTATCGCTGCCAACAACGATGTCACCGTTGACGCTGTTGCCGGCGCTACCCTCACCTCCAACCGCATCATGAACGCTGTCGTTCTGTGCCTGGAAGAGGCTGCTAACTAAGGACGAGTAAGCAGGGGCTCCGCCCCTGCACCCCGCAAGGGCTTCGCCCTTGACCCGTGTTCCTGCCCGTGCTATGCACGGGCAGGAGGCGGGTCTTTTTTGTTGCTTGTCCCGTACTTTACTGCCAAAGGTCAAGCAACGACCTTCGACTCGCTTGGCAGGGTCTTCAACCCTGCA
>JAZKYW010000197.1:0-18198 GCA_045612325.1 Candidatus Limiplasma sp.
CTGCCCTTTGGAAACCCGCCCAAGGGCTGTGCCCTTGGGAATCCCATTGCCGCGCGTTGACACGCGCGGTATTTTTTTGTTTCAAGTGCCTTTGAAGCGTGGTATAATCTAATCAGAAAAAAGCTCCATCGGGAGGTTGAATGTAATATGAAGAAATACCGTTTTCTGGTCATTGGCGCTCACCCCGATGACTGCGACCTGCTGGCTGCGGGTCTTGCCATGAAAATGATTCAAAAAGGGCATGAGGTGTTCTTTCTTTCCGCCACGGACGGAAGCGCAGGCCATCAAACCATGAGCCGCAAGGAGCTTGCCGAGCGTCGCTATGAAGAATGCCGACAGGCTGGTGAAGTACTGGGGCTGCATTATGAAACGCTGCCCATTCCCGATGGCGAGCTGACGGCAGATTTGCAGTGCCGCGCAATGCTGATGCGCCGCATCCGCGAAATCGCTCCTGATGTCATTCTTACCCACCGCACCTGCGATTACCACCCCGACCACCGCGCCTGCGGACAACTGGTGATGGATTGCTCCTATCTGGTGGGCGTTCCCCTTGTTTGTCCCGAAACGCCTGTTTTGCGCCACGCTCCTGTCATCCTGTCCATGTGGGACCGTTTCCAGAATCCCGTACCCTTCCGCGCGGATATCTGCGTACCCATCGATGCGTTTGTGGATGATAAAGTACGCGCCACGCTGTGCCATGTATCGCAGTTTTACGAGTGGCTACCGTGGGTAGGTCATCAGCAGGATGTGCTGGAAGCCGAAACCTTTGAAGCCAAAACCGAAGCCCTGCAAAACAGACTTCGCGCCCGTTTCGCCCTTCCCGCGTCCATGTATGCCGATATGCTTCCCCAAGGCACGCAATATGCCGAAGCCTTTGAATGGAATGAATACGGCGGCGCTCTCACCGATGAATTGATTGAAATAATGACGAAATAAAAAAGTCCCTGCGGAAAGGACACGTTCTTCCGCAGGGACTTTTTCTTTTATATCCTCCCCGCCTGCGCTTTGCGTAGGCGGGGTATGGGATTCTTAAGGGCTGAAAGCCCTTAGGCGGTGGGGGTGCCAGGGGTGACGGAGGGAAGCGTGTGCCCCGGTGGGCACTTGCCCCGAAGGGGCAAAGCGACCCGCAGGATATCAACCGAAACGAGCGGTGGCTACGGCAGTAGCCTCCGCGACGATTGAGGTTGCGGACGGCGGAGCCTCCCCTGGCCCGCCGGAGGCATCGCGTCACTTCGCGTCCGCCTCTACCCATTTTTTCCAGGTTTCTTCATCCGCGCCGACAGTCACTTTGCTGCCGTTGCGTACGATGGGCGTGCGCAGAGCGGAAGGGTCGTCCAGCAGGGCATCCACGATGTAGCGTTCATCCTCCATGTGGGCCACGGGACGCTCGAGGGCTTTTTTGCCTTCGCGGTCAACGAGGGCTTTTGCGCCCACGGCGCGTACAAAGGTATCCAGTTCTTTTTTGCCCAGCTTGTGCTTTTTGAGATCCATCATCTGATAGGGAATGCGGCGCTCCTTGAAAAAGCGTTCTGCCTTGAGCACATCGGGATTCTTTTTGCCTACATAGATTTGGATATTCATACTTCAGCCGCCTTTCGCTTGAGGTTGCGGCGGATATCCGCACCGATGAACACCAGTCGGCGGCAGCCTGTGGCATCGAGGAAGCGGGAAGAAATACGCTCGGTGTAGCGCTCCTGCAATTCGCTCATGGCAAGGTTGGTGGAGATGACCGTATGACGGCCCGCCATCTGACGCTCGTTGAGCAGATTAAACAGCTGAGTCACGGTCACGTTGTTCATGAGCGGCTCGGTGCCGAGGTCGTCGATGAGCAGCAGCTCTGCATTCATAAACTGCGCCATGATATCGGAATCGTTTTCCATGTACGCCTTGCGTGCGGTCTCAAACAGGCGGTAGGCGCTGGTATAGGTGGGCAGATGTCCGCGCTGCGCCACGCGGTGAGCAATGGCCTGCAGCATAAAGGTTTTGCCAAGGCCGCTCTTGCCCATGAGCAGCAAGTCGCGGGTAGCGGTCTTGGGGAAGGAATCCGCGTAAGCCATGCATACATCGCGGATGATGAGAGCAGACTTGCGCTGGCTGCGGCCCTTTTCGTCAGGTTCATCGCTGAAAAGCGTTTCGTCAAACTTTTCAAAAGTGCAGCTGTCTCCCGCAATGCCGCTTTCGGCAAGCAGCCTGCGGTTGTATTCCGTCTTCATGCAATCGCACATACGGCGGGAGGGGTCATAGATGTAGCCCTCGTCACGGCAGGCGGCGCAGGTATAGATGGGCTGCAGATAATCGGCAGGATAACCGCCTTTTTCAAGCAATGCGACGATTTGCTCATTCAGCAGCGCCATGCGGTTGGACAGTCCCGATGCCGCATCCTTGGTTTTGTTGGGCGCAAGCAGTGTTGCGCGCACGCCCTGCATAACGGCAGCATGGCGCGCAACGATCAAATCCTGCAGACCGGGACAACGGGCGCAGGCTTCCTGCTGCCTGTCCTCAAACAGGTGCAGGTTATCCTCGCGCCTGCGCGCGTATTCCTGCTGAAGCGTAAGAATGATCTGTTCACCCGTCATAGCTTATTCATCTCCTCAAGCTGATCTTCGGGGATATCGTCGAGTTCGTCGGGGTCATAGGTGCGCTGCTGATACTGCTGCTCGATCACGCGCTTGCCGGCAGCGGCGGCAGGCTTGCTGTCGGGCTTTTGCTGCAGCTTGGCGATGTGGCGTTCGTGCGCGGCGCGGGCTTCCTCAAGATTGGCGATGCCCTGCTCGTGCCAATCCGCCAGCAGCTTATCCATATACTTCATCACGTCTTTTTTGCCGTGGGCAAACTCAGCCGCAAGCTCGATCATGCCCTGCGGCATGCGCCATTCACCCTGCCACTTGGCAAGCAGTTCGCGGTTGGCCTTGCTTGCGCCTCCGCTTGCTCCCGCGGCTTCCATCAGGGCACGCAGGCAGGCATTCTGTTTTTCAATATCCGCAAGATAAATGTTGACGGCGTTTACATCGGAAAGGCCCAGCTTGACCCAGCCGTCCAGATACTGCTTTACTTTATCCAGCGTATGGGTGCGGGTGCGCTTGAGCACCTCGCGGGCTGCCAGCATCACCAGTTCGTGACCGCCCGCGGCTGCCATATCGCGATATTCCGCGCGTACGCCGTCGCTGATGGTGGTAAAGCTGATGCCAAGCGTTTGCAGAAGCTCGCGCACGAGCGCGGTCTCGGCCTTGTTTTCAGCAAGGGCTTCCTGCACCTGCGCCTCGCTGGTGGCTTTGCCGCCCGTGCGGTTGTGGATGCCTTCCAGCACTTTATCCAGATACGCAAACGTGGGCGCGCCCTTGGTGGTCTCCTTGCAGGCTTCCAGAATGGCCTTGGTCTCAAACTCCCATTCGGTGGTCCATTTGATGTACAGGTCCATTTCATCATTGGAAGGATTGCGGCGCATACCCAGATGGCTGAGCACCTTGCGCGCGCCCTTCAAGGAAGCTTCCGAGCGGCTGAACAGGTTTTCGGCATCCTCAATGGTAACGATGCGCTGCTCACACATTTCCACCGCCAGCTTCTGTGCTTCCTTAAAGCTGAAATGCACACCGCGCGTAGCGATCATATGCTGAATAAGCATGATGACCACTTCGGGCGGCAGTTTGAACTGCTCCACCCACTCGTAGGCAAGCACGGTCTCGCCGCCGTGCAGCTTGCGGCGGTCGCCGAAGGCTGCGTAAATGGCCTGCGCGAAGGCTTCGTACTCTTCATCCTGCGGCATTTGCTGTCTCTGCAGCATCACCTGCTGCACACTTACAAAGCGGTAGCGCGGGGACGTATCGGAAATGCGCTCCACAAGGCGCATACGTTCCCAGTAACGCAGAGCGCGCTCTACTTCCTCGCGGTCCATGTGCAGCGTATTGGCCATTTCATCCAGCAGACCTTCCTCATCGGGCAGGCCGCCGTGCGCGCACATCAGCCCGTAAAGGTAGACCTTGATATGGTTTTCGGGCGCGGAGGGCATGTACTCGCAAAAAAAGGCGTTGGGTACAGCCGTCGCTCCCCACAAAAGCCCGGAGCGGGCGGTTTCAAAGGTAGGCATGCGCGCTCTCCTTTCATCAAAAAGGTGAATTGGTACCTTTGAGTATAACACAGTTTTGTCAAGTTGGAAATATTCAAAAATGCACGGTATGCATCAATGGTCTGCATACCGTGCGATAGCGTTCATTCCCGTGCCTTCTTTCGCATGGCGTTGGGGGCCATGGAGAATGTACGCTGGAAGGCTTTGTAGAAGGTGTTGAGGGAGGCGTAGCCGCAGGCGGAGCAGATTTCCTGAATAGCAATGTCCGTTTCCTCCAGCATGCGCTTGGCTCTTTCCATGCGCTGGTGGTTGATGTATTCGAAGAAGGTCATGCCGGTGGCGCTGCGCATCAGCTGCTGGGCGCGCTTTTCCGAGAGGGAGAATTTTTCCATGATGTACTCAATGCCCAGCGCGGGACTGGAGAGCTCGTTTTCGATGGAGGAAAGAACGGCGGCTTCCTGGTCGGAATGCGCTTCGGCGGTGCGGCGGTTGAGAGCGGCGCAAATCATTTCGGCGCTGCGGCGCACACCAACGAACAGTTTATCCAGGGTGGCGGCAGGGTCGTAGGTGGGCAGGGGAATGTTTTCCTCCTGCAGGCTGCCGTATTGGACCATGCGGCACAGGAGCATGCGGTAAGCATAGAAGAGCTGCTGTACGCTGGATTCATCCGCGGCGCCAAGCTGACGGAAGGAGGCCAGCTCTTCGTCCAGCGCTTCCAGTGCCTGAGGCAGACGGCCCCGGGAGAGCATTTCAAAGAAGCGGTTGGCAAACTGGTTGCCTTCGTAGCTCTGGCCTTTTTCAACGGTCTCTTCCATGATGATGCGGTCTTCCGTGAAGGAGAAACGAAGGATGTGCCTTAGACGCATGAACACGGCGTTGATATCTTCCAACGCTGCAAAAGGACGGCTGATGCATACGCGGGCTTCGTAATCCAGTTCGGCGGCAATGGCGGCGATGATGGCGTGGTAGCTTTCATCAAGATGTTCCTGCGCAGGCTGCATCACTACCAGCGAACCTGCGGTAAAGTGCAGGATGGCTTTGGGCGAGAGTTGGGCAGATACGATGCGGCGCAGACGTACCTGCAGGTTGGAAAAGCTTTGCAGAGGCAATTCATCGATGCGGCTGCTTTCGTCCAGCTTGATGAGCGCGATTTGGCAGGGGAGCGGGAAGTCGGGGAAGTAGGTGTGCGCTACTTCCTGCGAATGGGAAAAGTACAGCTGCTGGCGCAGCATGCGCTCCATCAGGTTTTCCTTGATCAAAATTTCCTGATTGGCAAGGGCAAGGCTGTTTTCCTTCAGCTGGGAATCTACATGGTGGATGAAACGCTCCATGTAGGCATAGGCATCCTCACGGTCATCCTTGACCAGCCCTTCCACTGCGTTGGCGGCGTAAAGCACGCGCACAAGGGGCTTGCCGTTGCGCACTGTGAAGAAAACGACCAGCGCGATGCCCGCCAGCAGATAGACAGCAAAGAAAATCCAAATCAGGGTGCGGAATTCTTTCATTTGAGAATGGAAGTAATCCCGGTTGATGCTCATGTGAGCGGTCAGCCTGTATTTTGTGCTCGTGGCCTGAATGGAAACGGCGCTTTTGATGGATTCCTTCGACTGATGAATCAGCACGTTGCCTGCATCATCTGTCAGGGTCAGCGCGCCGTTTTCCAGCATTTCTTCCAAGGCAAGGGAAGCGGCAACATCATCAATGGGAAGGATAGCGTAGCAGAAGGTGCTCCAGTTGCGGTTGAGAGGCAGAGAAACGGCAAATACAAGGGCTTCCTCGGGGTCGGACAGCTGCACGCCCGAGAAGGTAGATACGGAAGCGTTTGTCAGCAGATAGTTTTGACTGTTGCCCTTCAGCGACTGCAGCCATTCCTCCATGGTATCGTAGGGGGATAATTTGAAATAAACGCCATAGAAATCCTCATCGGGCATGTGCACGCGGGAGGGGGAAAACACCAGCGAGTTGGGCAGCACCATGCCAAAATCGGAAGTAATGTTCAAAAGGCTGAAAAAGTTTTGATATTCCGTGCGGAAATTGCGGATGGTGCTTACAACTTCCAGCGGAGGCTCCGCTGCATCCGGCGAAACCGTGTTCAAACGGTAGAAGTTGGGGTCGTAAAACAGGGCGTTGCCGATTTTGAATATATTGTCCAATTCCGTTTCCAATTGGGTAAGACCCGTGTCCAGAATCTCGCGGGAGGACTTGATGGTCTCATCTTCCAATGTGGACATAAAGATTTGGTTGAGCGGCAACAGCGTCAGAGACAGCACAAAGAAAAAGGTTACATACAGGATAAAGATCCTGCGATATAAACTTGGGAAACGCCAAACGATCACCTCTGGCATCTATAGTATCAAAAAACGGGATTGGATACAATGATTTTTCATGGAAATGCGCGTTTTGTTGGTTTGATTTCAGCGCTTTGCTTTGGAAATCAGCGGGTAACGGGGATTTCCAATTGAAAATCCCCTTATCATTGGTAAAATCAAAGTAACGAAGCCGATGGGATTCGGCGAAAAAATAGAATATGGAGGTACCTTTATGAAAAAGACACTCGCTCTGTTGCTGGCTGTGATGATGCTGCTGGCATGCGTGCCCGCCGTTGCGGAAAGCGCAGTTCCTGTTTTCACGGTAGGCATTGCCGACAAGGCCACCGTGGTGGATTGGAACACCAACCGACAGACCCTTTATATTGAAGAAAAGCTGGGAGTTGACCTGCAGTTCACCGTGCTGCCGCTGGATAAGACCGAGCGTCAGCAGAAGCTGGAACTGATGATGCTCTCCGGCGGCGAAGACCTGCCCGACATCCTCATCGACCCCGGCTTCGACATGGCTGCCATGATGCAGTATGGCGACATGGGCATGATCGTTCCTCTGAATGATTACATGGAAGACATGCCTTACCTCTATCAGGCTCTGGAAGAACGCCTGATGGTTCCGATTTCTAAGGAAGAATACCTGCGCAACGTGACCTGCCCCGATGGCAACATCTACGCTCTGGCCAACTGCGCCAACGGTCTGAACACGCTGCTCTCCGGTCAGCGCCTGATGATCTACCGTCCCTGGCTTGAAAAGCTGGGCCTGGAAGTGCCTCACACCACGGAAGAACTGCTCAACGTGCTGCGCCATTTCCGTGATGACGACCCCAACGGCAACGGCCTGAAGGACGAAGTACCCCTCGTATCCTGCACCAACTTCCTCACCACCATGCTCAAGGCCCTGATCAACCCCTACATCTACTATCAGGACAACTACGTATCCAACGAGAACGGCACGCTGGTGTTCAACGCCGAGAAGGAAGAATGGCGCACCGCCCTGCGTTACATCAAGCAGCTGGTGGATGAAGGCTTGCTTTCTCCCCTGTCCTTCACTCAGGACAATGCTCAGATGACCGCCATGATGACCGCCGCCACCGAAGCTGACGTGATCTGCGGCGTCATCGCCCGTAACTCCTGCTCCAACCTGGCTGCTACCGACCCCAACCGTGAGACCTACGTGCTGATCGGCACTCTGGAAGGCCCCACCGGTCTGCGTCAGCAGGTATACGAAGAGACCACCTACACTCCCGCTTTCGTCGTAACCAAGAACTGTGAAGACGTTGCCGGCGCTATGAAGGTTGGCGACTACATCTCCTCCACCGAAATCAGCACCATCACCCGCTACGGCTGGGAAGGCGACCACTACCGCTACCTGCCCGAAGAAGAGTGGGGCGAGTCTCTGATGGCTCCCTTCGGCTACGTTGGCAAGATCGAGCTGCACAACAACATCTGGGGCACCGTGAACAACGAGATCTGGGCTCAGGCAGGCCCCGGCACCGGTGACGGCACTCAGGTCAACAACGAGCTGGTCGCTACTCAGGCTCCCGGTACCTACAACCAGAGCATCGAGATCTGGGGCGGCATCCAGAAGGAACTGAATTGGGCCAACACCGAAAACCGCGTTGGCAACATGTTCTTCACCACCGAAGAGCAGGAAGTGATCACCGAATACCGCTCTACCATCAACGAAGCCGTTGCTGCTGCCATCGCTGACTTTGTAACCGGCGTACGCGATCTGGATAAGGATTGGGACGCTTATGTAAAGAGTCTGCATGACATGGGTCTGGATCCCTACATGGAAACCATGCAGGGCTGCTGGGACCGCATGGCCGGTAAGTAAAAACCGACTTTGAATGGCCAGGCTGCGGCAGTCGATGCCGCTGAGCAAGCGGCCTTCACAAAACGGGGCTTCCCAAGGAAACGCGGGAAGCCCCGCCTTTCATGGCCCCTGGCCGCTGTAAGAATGCAACTATTTTGTTCCGCAAGGAGGAAGGCCGCATGCTGCAAAAGTTAAAGAAAAAATACGCCAGACACTGGCAGCTGTATCTGTTTCTGGCGCTCCCGCTGATCTATATTTTGCTGTTCCACTACTATCCCATGCTCGGCCTTCAGATCGCCTTCAAAAAGTTCAGCTTCAAGGGCGGCATTTGGGGCAGCAAATGGGTGGGCTTGTATCAGTTCCGGAAGTTCTTTAAGGCCTATCAGTTTAAGCAGGTGCTCACCAATACCCTCATCCTTTCCTTCTATTCCATCGCCGCATCTTTCCCGTTCCCTGTTCTGTTTGCATTGACCCTCAACGTTATCCGACGTCCCAAGTTCAAGAAAATTGCTCAGACCATTACCTACATGCCGCACTTTATTTCCGTTGTTGTGCTGGTAGGTATGATCCTGCAGATATTCCATCCCCTGAACGGCCTGTACGGCACGTTTGCCCGCCTGTTTACAGGCGCCATGCCCAAGGATATTCTGGCCAGCCCCAAGGCCTTCCCGCACATGTATGTGTGGAGCGGCGTGTGGCAGAGCTTTGGTTATAACTCCATCATCTACATCGCAGCGCTTACCAACGTGAGCGCGGAGCTTCACGAAGCAGCCGAGATCGACGGCGCCAGCCGCCTGCAGCGCGTTGTGCACATCGACTTTCCCGCCATCCTGCCCACGGTGGTCATTATGCTGATCCTGCGAATGGGCAGCGTGATGAACCTCGGCTTCCAGAAGATCTACCTGATGCAGAACGACCTGAACATTTCCGCCAGCGAGGTTATTTCCACCTTCGTTTACAAGAAGGGCCTGGCCTCCGGCGCTGCCAACGATTACTCCTATTCCACCGCCATCGGCATGTTCAACTCCGTGGTCAACCTTATCATGCTTACAACCGTAAACGCGATCTCCCGCCGCGTTGGCGAGACCAGTTTGTGGTAACAGGGAAAGGAGCGTAACTTCATGACGACTTCAGCGATAAAAATGAAGAAAAACCCCCGTATTCCCCGCAAAAAAATTAGGCTGTCCACGGGCGAAAAAGTGTTCTACGCTGTAGCATACACCATTATCACGCTGCTGATCCTGGCGGTCGCCTATCCGCTGATCTACATCATCTCCGCGTCTTTCTCTTCCGCCACGGCGGTAAGCTCCGGCAAGGTCGTGCTTTGGCCTGTGGAACCCAGCCTGATGGGCTATGAAACGGTGTTCAATTATCCCTCCATCTGGCGCTCCTACGGCAACACCATTTTCTACACCAAGGCAGGTACCCTTATCAACGTTGCCGTAACGTTGATCTGCGCTTATCCTCTGGCCAGAAAGGGCCTGCCTCACAAGGGTTTCTTCACCTTCCTCTTCTCCTTTACCATGATGTTCAGCGGCGGCATGATCCCCAGCTACCTGCTGATGCGCGATCTGCATCTGCTCAATACCCGCTGGGCGCTCATCATTCCCGGCGCCATGGCAGTGTATCAGATGGTGGTCACCCGCACGTTCATCCAATCCACCATCCCCACCGAATTGCTGGAGGCAACACAGGTGGACGGCTGCAACGATATCCGCTTCTTCTTCCAGTTCGTGCTGCCGCTTTCCAAGGCGGTCATCGCGGTTATCGCCCTGCAGTATGCCATCGCCCACTGGAACGATTACTTCCACGCCTTCCTGTACCTGAGCAAGGATGAGCTCTATCCTTTGCAGATCATCCTGCGCAAGATCCTTGTTATGAGCCAGATCGCCAACAGCGAGATAGACGACCCCGAGCTTGCTGCCGCCATGGTCGGCATGGCTGACCTGATGAAGTACGCTCTGATCGTGGTAGCGTCCGCGCCCATCATGTGCATCTACCCCTTCATTCAGAAATATTTCGTACAGGGCGTTATGATCGGCTCGCTGAAGGGCTGACGAAGCAGACGGAGGGACAGTATGATTCATTCCTTTTTACTGGTAGGCCAGTCCAATATGGCCGGGCGCGGGTTCCCCGATGAGGTGGAACCCATCCGGAACAAGCGCATCAAAGTACTGCGCAACGGACGCTGGCAGCCCATGTATGTGCCCGTGAACGCGGACAGATCGTTCTCCGGCATCAGCCTGGCGGAAAGTTTTGCCGACCTCTATTCGCGCGACCATGATGTGGATGTGGGGCTGATTCCCTGCGCAGACGGCGGTACCACCATTGCCCAGTGGGCGGAGGGCGGACTGCTGTTTGACCATGCGCTGTATCAGGCGGAACTTGCAAGCCGCACGTCCACCATTGCGGGAGTGTTGTGGCATCAGGGCGAGGCGGACAGCTTTGAGGAGCGCTGGCCGTACTACGCCGGTCGCCTTGAAGGCGTGCTGGATGCAATGCGCAAAAAGCTTAAGCTGTACGATGTTCCCTTTGTGCTGGGCGGGTTGGGTGATTTTCTTGCCCTGCGCGATGACCCCGGCTTCCGCAGCCTGCACTATCCCAAGATCAACGCCGCCATTGAAAACTATGCTCAAACGCATGAAATGACGGGCTTTGCATCTGCCGTGGGGCTTGAAAGCAATCCCGACCATCTGCACTTTAACGCCAAATCCCTGCGTGAATTCGGGCAGAGGTACTATGAGGTGTTCCGCACGCTGGAAGACCCCAACAAAGTGTTTGAGGAAAAAGTACATCCCGACTTGGCGGTACGAAACTGGATGGAAAACCTGTAAAAAAGCTTTGTTTCCTTTGGAGGCAGACTCGAAAGAGTCTGCCTTTTTGATGCAAAACTTTTGATAAAGAAGGAACAATTCATAAACGCTGCTCGTTTGTATTGACGTAACCCTTCAAGACGTTACCAAAGGAGAGAGCGGATCATGAAACGAAAGATGCTTGCGCTGATGCTCATCGTACTGTGCGTATTTGGAATGACGGCATGTTCCTCCACGCCTACCCCCGTAGGCGAAAGCGTGATCAAAAACGATATCATGTGTCAGGATACCAATATCTATAACGCAGAAATGCATCTGGTAACCTTCAATATCACCAAACGCCAGACCACTCCTGAGCAGAAAACGGATTTCGTATGGGTGGATATCACCGCTGAAAATGAAGAGAGCCGCTATGTCGCATCCTGCAAGCTGAGCTACAGCCTCTACAACGAGGGCTGGCTGCTGGATGACTATGAGGTGCTTTCCAAGTCGTTTGAATACATCAACGGTCTTGACCCCGCTGTGGCACTTGCCCGCGCGAACGAGCTGATGGATGATTATTATTCTCACTTTGCCAACCGCAGCAAGGGCGTGGTTGAACTGGTGAATATGTCCATGCAGGATTCTTCCGCCAACTGCCTCTTTGACCATGCCGAAAAGATGGGCAATGACGGTATTCTTACCATTCACTGGCGTTTTCGCATCAAGTACCGTTTGGATAAAAACGGCTGGTCCGGCGGCGCGTGGGACACTACGATGAATCCCTACCGTTTTGACTGGAATCTGGTGGGCGAGTGGAAGGGCAGCAACGGCGGCGAAAACTTCTATCTGAAAGTACACTCCTACGACGAGCAGGAAAAGTCCGTGCAGGTAGAATATACCCTTGGCAGCCGCCGCTCCAACGGCGTGGAGACCATGTACATCGTCAATCAGGATTTCTGGAATAACGAGATGAATGCTTGGGCGCTCAGTACCGATAAGAGCGCGCACCATGGCTTTGTCGAGCTGCACCCTTATGTGAAAAACTATCGCGACGCGGGCGAAGGCGGTGGCATGATTGCCGAGAGCGACAGCGGTATGCACTGCTGGCTGAGCAGGGTGGAGTGAACTGAAGGAAACTTTATTTGAAAAAGAAAATATCCCAAAGCTGCCCTGTGAACTTGCAGGGCAGCCTTTTTGCAATGTTTGGGGATGGGAAAAGATGGATAAATGCATCCTTGTGTTAGACAATTCACAAACTATCTTGACCCTTGTATACTTGTATGGTAGAATATGCACGTTGCGCCTGAATGATCAGGCGATGTACACAAGCATTTTGAAAGGGGAATTCCACACATGAAGAAGTTCGCTGCTCTCTTCCTTGCCGTGATGATGATGGCTACCTCCGCGTTTGCCATGACCGCCGGCACCTACGAAGGCACCGCTCAGGGCATGATGGGCAATATTACCGTTTCCGTTGTTGTAAACGAGAACGCCATCGAGTCCGTAACTGTGACCGCTCAGAATGAGACTCCCGATATTGCGGGTGCTGCTCTGGAGCAGATCCCCGCCGCCATCGTTGCCAACCAGAGCCTGGTTGTTGACACTGTGGCCGGCGCTACCGTAACCTCCAACGCCATCATCGCTGCCACCGAGGCCGCTCTGGTTCTGGCCGGCGCTGACGTTGAGGCTTTCAAGGCTGTTGAAGCCATCGACGATCCCGTTGAAGTATTCGAGTACACCACCGACGTTGTTGTTATCGGCGCCGGCGGCGCCGGTGTGGCTGCTGCTGTTGAGGCCTTCGACAACGGCGCTCAGGTCATCCTGCTGGAAAAGACCGGCGCTATCGGCGGCACCACCGCCACCTCTCAGGGCATGATCGCCGGGTACGAGACCTACAAGACCAAGGAGCAGGACATTCATTACACCGTGGACGAAATGTACCACAACCTGATGAACAACGCCTCCTACCGTCTGGATCCCGAACTGACCATGCTTACCGTTGAAAAGTCCGGCGAGACCGTTGACTACCTGCATGACCGCATGGGCATGGAGTTCGACGATACCATCTGGACCTACTACGGCAACCTGCAGATGATGCACGTTGTGACCGGCGCCGGCTCCGCCATGAAGACCGCCATGGAAGCCACTCTGGCCAACACCACCATCGACCTGCAGCTCAACACCAAGGCTACCGAGCTGATCATGAACGAAGACGGCTCCGTGAAGGGCGTTAAGGCCGAGCGCGGCAACGACACCGTTTACGTTTACGCTGACTCCGTTGTTATCGCCACCGGCGGCTACGCCTACAACCCCGAACTGACCGTTCGTCTGGATCCCGAAAAGGCCGGCACCATGGGTATCGGCTGGGACGGTGCTACCGGCGACGGCATCATCATGGCTTCCAACGTGGGCGCTGCTCTGACTCACCTGCAGGACATGATGTGCGTTCTGAAGGACTATGAGATCATGGCCTTCCACAACGGCAACTCCACCACCGCCAACGTTTCTTCCTTCATCAGCCGTGACAACACCGTGCTGGTGGGCGCCAACGCCAAGCGTTTCTGCGACGAGAAGGACATCGGCTACATGACTCAGGCTCTGAACTCTCCCATCTTCGACCAGATGCATCGCGATAACCTGGGCTATGTATGGGCTATCTCCGACGTTGCTTCTCTGGAAGCCAAGGGCGTTGTACGCGGCCTGGGCATGGAGTTCATCACCGCTGAGACCTTCGAAGAACTGGCTGAGAAGATGGAGCTGGACGCTGCCGCTCTGACCGAGACCCTGACCAACTACAACTCCTACGTTGCTGCCGGTCACGATCCCGAGTTCGGCCGTCTGCTGCTGGCTGAGCTGACCGCTCCCTACGCTGCTGTTAAGGTAATGCCCTGCGAGATCATCACCTACGGCGGCATCGCCCGCAACGTGAACGCTGAGGTCATCCGTGCCGACGGCACCGTGATCCCCGGTCTGTACACCGCCGGCGAAGCCAGCGCCAACAGCGCCTACATGGGCTGCACCGTTTCCAACGCCTTCACCTGGGGCCGTATCGCCGGTGACAACGCCGCCGAGTTTGCCGCTGCCAAGTAATCAGGCAACAAGTGATATTCACTGCCGCTGCATGGTTTAAGCCGTGCAGCGGTTTTTTCATTGCAAATCACCGAAAAGCATTTGTTTATCGTCCAAACAATGGTACAATAAAGAAAGATCAATGTTTGGAGGAAAACACAATGTCTGTTGTGAATGGTCTGATTTACGAGGCGCTTCAAAAGGCGGGTATCGCTTTTGAGCCGCAGGATATCCTCAATGCCGATATGGATCTTGACAGGGTGTATTTCAATATCAAGGACGAGCCGAAGGATTATATCATCCGCATGTGGAACATCGGCGCGGAAGAGGTGGAGTACTCCCTGTATAAGGACAACGACCGCGGCGGGGCAGATGAACTTGCTTCGGGCGTGTATAACTACGCCAAGACGGAATGAACCCCTTCAACAAGGAGGAATGACGGATGAAGAAAACGCTTTCGGTGTGGCTGCGTGCGGCGGTGCTGGTGCTGTGCCTTATGCTTGCGTGTACGGCGTATGCTTCCGGGTATGACGGGCATGTGCTTGTGCTCAGCAAAAACGAAGGCGCATGCGGCGCACTGCTGGGAGAAGTGGAGCTGGATGTTTTGAGCATCAACACCTCAGCTGAGCAGTGGGATTCCAAAGAGCTTGCCACGCTTCGGCAGGAAGTGGACAAAGCCATCGATTCGCTCGAACAGCAGGCAAAGGCATACGGCGCAAGCGTGAACATCACGCCGGTGTATTTTGAACTGACCACGCCCATGCCTGTTGAACCCAACAATACGTGGGTCAAAAAAATCCTTCGTGATGTGGATGGGCTGCGCCTGGGCACCGCCGACTGGACGGATAAGGCGCTGATGATTTGTTTTCCTTCCTCCGGACGAGCCTTTGCGCAAACGGCGTACGATTCCAAGCTGGAATTTGTCATCACCTACGGCAATGACGACGCAGCGGTGTTCCAGCATGAATTGCTGCATCTTTTCGGTGCAGAGGATATGTATATCCACAATGATATCGAAGCGGCAGCTATGCAGTATTTCCCCGACAGCATCATGCTGAGAACCGCGCAGGAAAACAGCATCGACAGCCTGACGGCTTATCTGATCGGCTGGCTCGACCGCCCTGATGCACAGGGGCAGCAGTTTTTGCAGCTTACCCGGCATCTGACCGAGGCTGACCTGAGAGCCGCGCTCGGCGATGAGCTCTTTACAGGCGAAGGCATCGTGCAGCGCCATGACGGCGTGTACGAAGGTCAGCTGCAGGATGGCCTCTTCCACGGCTACGGTACCATGAAATGGAATGACGGCTCCAGCTATACGGGCGATTGGGTCTGGGGCGAGCTTCACGGCTGGGGAACGTTCACATGGGCGGGCGGTACCACCTACACCGGCCCCTATGTGGATGGAATCCGCGAAGGCACGGGCACCATGGTATGGGCTGACGGCAACCGGTATGAAGGCGCGTTCAAAAACGGAGAGATGGACGGCTACGGCGTGATGTATTGGGCTAACGGAAGCGTCTATCAGGGCGAATATGTCAATGGCGTAAGGCACGGACATGGTGTGTTCACATGGGCCAACGGCACTGTCTACGAGGGCGTCTTTGACAACAATTCAAGAACGGGCTACGGCACGCTTACATTTACCGATGGCATGCGCTACGAAGGCGAATTCCTCAACGACCAGTACCACGGTCAGGGCACGATGACGTTCTCCAACGGCAAGGTGCAAAAAGGCACGTGGGTGAACGGCGAGTTCAGCAAATAAGCGTATGCGTACACTGTATCGCGAATAATTGATAATCGGCTCTTGTGTCTTTGGGGTGTTACCGCTATAATATCATTGGTGACACCCGGCGCAGCGTGCGGCTGCGCATATGAACAGGAAAAATCATCACAGGAAGGATGTTTACATTATGAAGAGGACCATTTTTCTGCAGGATGAAAATGCAGTGTGGCTCAAGGGCAATCTGCACAGTCACAGCAACATGTCCGACGGTAAGCTGACCCCCGAAGAAATGAAGGACGCTTACAAGAGCCATGGCTATGATTTCCTGTGCGTTTCTGACCACGATATCTACACTGATACCCGTCATCTGAGCGATGATAAGTTCACCATGATCCAGGGCTTTGAGCTTTGGGGCAACAACTTCACCAATGACAAGGACATTCACGTCCACTTCCTGTGGGAAGATCAGATCGAGGGCATCGAGCCCAACTCCGTGCAGCATCTGCCCCTGCGCACCGGCAAGGTATGTCAGGATTTCAGCTATATGATGCGCGAAAAGGGCGCTTACGTTATGCTCAACCATCCTCACTGGAGCATGCTGACCAGCCCCGAAGTGCTGGATGAAAACCCCTACCACGCTGTTGAGATCATCAACTACGGCACCGAGTGGCTGGAGAACACCGGCGACAGCTCTGTCTTCTGGACCGAGATGCTCTACCGCGGCTTGAAGCTGTGGGGCGGCGGCGGTGACGACAACCACAACGGCTATCCGCTGGATTCCCAGTACAGCGACTCCTTCGGCGGCTTCACTGTGGTCAAGGCACGCGACCGTTCTCCCAAGGCCATCATCGAGGCCCTCAAGACCGGCAGCTTCTACACCTCCACCGGCCCCGCCATTTATGATTTCTATGTAGAAGACGATGAGGTACATGTAGTGTGTTCTCCCTGCGAGCGCATCTATGTGGGCGGTAAGCACCGTTCCCATCAGCGCAAGCTGGGCCGCCATGTAACGGAATTTGTTACCAAGCTGAGGGGCACCGAAAACGGTATGGTTCGCTGCGAAGTGATGGATGCCGCCGGCCGTTCCGCTTACTCCAATCCCATTTTTCTTGACTAAGGAGTGTTGAAGATGATCCGTAAAATCACCAAAGAACGCCCGCTTAAGGTGCTTGGCTTTACCGATACCCATCTGGATGGCTACCCCGGCTGCTATGCCATGACCAAGAAGCTGCTGAAGGAGACCATCGAGACCGAACAGCCCGATCTGGTCGTCTTTGTAGGCGATAACGTGACCGGCGGCGACAACCTCGAGCGCGCTCATGATTTCACCCGTCTGATGACCGAGCTGAATGTGCCGTGGGCTCCCGCCATCGGCAACCACGAAGGCGACAACCCTGAATCCATCAGCCGTGAGGAAATGATCAGCATTTTCATGACCTCTCCCAACTGCATGATTCCCAGCGTAAAGGCCAAGCTGCCCGACGGCACCGATGTATGGGGCGTTGCCAACTACAGCGTGCCGCTGTACAACGAAGAGGGCAAGGTATGCCACCGCTTCATCTTCATGGATGGCGGCGACGGCATGAGCGATGAGGATAAGGTGCGTCTGGGCTTCCAGGATTATCCCCGTTTTGTGTACGATTTCATCAAGGATAACCAGATCGCCTGGTACCGCGAGGAGATCAAGAACGACGAGTGCCCCTCTATGATTTTCTGCCACATTCCGCTGCCCGAGCATGAGGACGCCGTTGAAAAGGGCGAACTGCTTGCCGGTTACAACCTGGAAGGCATCTGCTGCTCCCGCTACAACAGCGGCATGTTCGCTGCCATGAAGGAAGAGGGCAAGACCATGGCTTTCGTTGTAGGTCATGACCATGTCAACGCTTCCCGCTACCTGTACGAGGGCGTGCAGTTCATCTACAACCGCATGAGCGGCTTCTCCTCCTACAATGCCATCAGCAGCAAGGGCAAGGATAAGCTCATGCAGGGCTGCAGCATCTACTACATCCACGAAGACGGTCAGGTCACTTTTGACGAGATCATCTACGAGGACCGTTATCCCCAGTATCATGACGACATCTACGCCGTCATCCGCACCAAGGAAAAGCCCGCCACCTGATGCACAGGCGGCTGTAAAATCAAAGGAGAAACTGAAAACGTGAATATCCGCAAATTTTTTCCTCTCGTAAGCTTTGTTCTGGCCATCGTGATCATCATCATGGGCGCATGCGTCATCGGCACCGCCAATGACCTCAGAACGTCTCTCTCCGTAAGCGATACGTACGTATCCAGCTACAGCTTCGGCGCCGACTTCTACACCGAGATGTACAACGTGACCTACAAGGCCGTTGACCAGCTCAAGAATATCGAAGTCGGAGGCCAAGCGGTCTTAGCAACACAATTGATAG
>JAZKYW010000198.1:0-21679 GCA_045612325.1 Candidatus Limiplasma sp.
GTGCCGTCGCGGTATGCCCATGTTGCGTAGAGCACGGGCTTTGCGCCGTGTTCACGAATCAGCTCGCACAGGGTGTGAACGCTTGTATGGAACAACTCAGGGCGCGTTGCAGGGGCATTGCTTTGCTCCTGCAAAACCACGTAATCCCACTGCTGTTTACAAAGGGCATTCATGAAATTGTCATGATGTTCATCGTTTTGGTCAAGCGCCTGATACAGATACGCACCGCCGCGCGTTACACGTTCCACCTCCCAGCCCGTCAGCTTGGAAAGCAGAACATCCATATCGTGATAGTAGGTAAAACTGTTGCCGAGCATCAGGATTTTCATCAGCAAAACCTCCGTGCGATAAGAAAGCGCCGCCTGTTAACAGACGGCGCTTTGAATTGTGCGATTATTCGGCGGGAACGGTGAAGGTGGGGGCGAAGCCGGCGTTCACGATCAGGTCGTATACTTCCTGAGTGTACATAACCTTTTCCAGAGCCTTGACCCACTCGGCGTCGGCGTTCTCGGGCTTCACAACAACGATGTTCACGTAAGCCTTGGCAGCTTCGCTGTCAGCAGCTTCAACGTACAGGCCGTCAACGTTGGGGATCAGCTCAACCAGAGTGGCGTTGTTGCCGTTGATAACAGCGTAAGCAACGTCAGCGCGGGCGCCGGGGATCAGCTCAGCATTCAGCTCAACGATCTCGAGGTTGTAGGGGTTCTCAACGATGTCCAGGGGAGTGCAGGTGCTCTCCAGGGTGGTGCCTTCGGGCAGCTTGATCAGGCCGGCGTTCTGCAGCAGCAGCAGGGCGCGGTTCTCGTTTACGGGGTCGTTGGGAACAGCGATGGTGTCGCCTTCAGCGATATCTTCCAGGCTGGTCTTGGTGCCGGCGTAGATAGCCATGGGCTCGAAGTGGGTGTAGATAACGGCAACCAGCTGTTCTTCTTCGGATACTTCAGCGTTGTAGCCGGCCAGGTAGGGCACGTGCTGGAAGAAGTTAGCCATTACGTCACCGGCAGAGGTGGCGGGGTTTTCAACAACGTAGTCGGATACAACGGTCAGTTCCAGTTCGTAACCCAGGGCAGCCAGATCGTCGCTGATCAGTTCCATAACTTCGGCGTGGGGATTTTCGGTAGCGATTACGCTGATCTTTTCAGCGGCGAAAGCGGAGGTCAGGGACAGAGCCAGAGACAGAGCGAGTACCAGAGCGATGATTTTCTTCATGGGGATATCTCCTTTCATTGTTAACGATGCTTATGATCCAGGCGGCGAGTCAGGCGGCCGCCAAAGACGGTGATGATTTGTACCAGGGCAACAAGCAGAAGGCTGGCGGAGTACATAACGTCGAACTTGCGAACGTTAAGGCCCTTTACGATAGCCAATGCACCCAGACCGCCGCCGCCCGCAGCGCTTGCCATGGCGGTGTAACCCAGAATGGTGGTAACGCAGATAGCTGCGCCGTTTACCAGAGAGGGTACGGCTTCGGGCAGAAGCACTTTGGTAATGATCTGCCAGTTGGTGCTGCCCATGGACTGAGCGGCTTCGATGATGCCGTGGTCTACTTCATCCAGCGAGCCTTCCACCATACGGGCGATGTAGGGGAATGCGCTTATGATCAGCGGGAAGACGATGGATTTTGTACCGATCGCAGTGCCGATGACCGCGCGGGTTACGGGGAAAAGCACGGCAAGCATGATGATGAAGGGAATGGAACGAAGGAAGTTGATCACTACACCCAGCACGGCGTTGAATGTGGGCGCCGGCATGATGCCGCCCTTGCGGGTCACTACCAGCAGTACGCCAAGCGGAAGACCGATTACGTAAGCGATCAGGCTGGACCAGAACGTCATGTACAGGGTATCCACAGTACCTTCCCACAGAAGGGGGAGAAGCTTTTCCCAGGTCACGGCACATGCACCTCCTCTACTGTCATACCCAGCCCGCGCAGGTATTCCATAACCTGCTGCAATTCGAAGGGATCAGTGGGTCGGGCGATCATCATCTGACCGTATACTTTTTGATTGAGCTGGCGGATATCGGCGGCGAGAATGTTGATATCAAGGCCGATCTCCTTGACCAGTTTACTGATGATGGGCTGCTCTGCAGATTCGCCGTCAAAAACGATACGAAGCGCGGATTGCTGGGGGATTTCCTCCTGATCGGGAAGGATACCGAACAGTCGGCGGCCGGCGGCGGATTTGGTGTGCATGAACACGTCATCAACGCTGCCTTCTTCCGCAAGCAAGCCGCCATCCAGAATAGCTACCTTGTTGCAGATCTGACGGATGACCGCCATTTCGTGCGTGATGAGAACGACCGTGATGCCCAGTTCCTGATTGATCTTCTGAAGCAAAGCCAGAATGCTCTGCGTGGTCATGGGGTCGAGAGCGCTGGTAGCTTCATCGCACAAAAGCATTTCGGGATTGCTGGCAAGCGCACGGGCGATGGCAACGCGCTGCTTCTGACCGCCGGAGAGCTGCGCGGGGAAGGCGTTGGCCTTGTCTTCAAGACCTACGATTTTCAAAAGCTCCATTACGCGCTCGTTGGCTTTCTTCTTGGGTACGCCTGCGATATCAAGCGGATAGCGGACGTTGCGGGCTACGTTCTTCTGCATCAGCAGGTTGAACTGCTGGAAGATCATTGCCATGCGGCGTCGGGTGGAACGCAGCTGCTTTTTATCCATCGCAAGAATGTTTTCACCGTCGATCAAAATCTGACCGTCGGAGGGGGTATCCAGACGGTTGAGACAGCGGATGAGGGTACTCTTACCCGCGCCGCTCATGCCGATGATGCCGTAAATATCGCCCTTTTCAATGGTCAGGTTAATGTTGGTCAGGGCATGTACTTCGCCGCCGGGGATGGGGTAGATTTTACTGAGCCCCCGGATCTCGATTTGTGGCGTCATATTTCGCACACCTTTCGCAGTTGTCACTGTTCATAAAAAAACCCGCTTCGCGCAATCTGCGAAGCGGCTTACAGCGATTTTTTCAATCAAGCGACGCAACACAAATAGCACGGGCCAAAATCGCACGCGCACATCATGTTCATTCGCATGGCACATCGGTTCGTCACGTACGACTCCTCCCTTCCTGCCTGTCGTGGCTTGATATTGATGAAATATTAGCATAGCTTTAGTTGAATGTCAACAGCTTATGTGGTTTGTGGACGCAAATGAACAAGAAAATACAAACGAGAAACAATGGACACAGCAACTGCTTAGAAGACGGATGGATATGAAAAAAGCCCCTTCCGCAAGTGGAAGGGGCTTTTCAAAAAATCAGCCGTGCAGGTATTTTTCCTGTTCGGGAGTAAGGGTATCGATCTTTACGCCCAGCGCGTTGAGCTTGCGCATGGCAACTTCCTGATCGATGTCGCGGGGCACGTCGTACAGGTCAGGCTTCATGGTCTTGCCGGTTTCGGCCATGCGCAGAGCGCAGGCAAACTGCAGGGCAAAGCTCATGTCCATGATCTCGACGGGATGACCGTCACCGCAGGCAAGGTTGACCAGACGGCCTTCGCCAAGCAGATACACAGTGCGGCCATTCTCGAGAGTGAAGCTTTCGATGTTCTTGCGAATCTCACAGCTCTCCTTGGCGGCAGCGCGCAGACCGGCAACATCGACTTCCACGTCAAAGTGACCGGCGTTGCACATGATGGCGCCGTCTTTCATGCTGTGCATGTGATCAACGGTGATAACGCCGTCGCAGCCGGTAACGGTGATAAAGATATCACCCAAAGCAGCGGCCTCGCTCATGGGCATAACGGTAAAACCGTCCATAACGGCTTCGATGGCCTTTACGGCATCCACTTCGGTCACGATGACCTTGGCGCCCATGCCCTTGGCACGCATGCCAACGCCCTTGCCGCACCAGCCGTAGCCGGCAACAACAACGGTGGAGCCTGCAACGTTCAGGTTGGTGGTGCGCATGATGCCGTCCCACACGCTCTGACCGGTGCCGTAGCGGTTGTCAAACAGATGCTTGCAATCGGCATCATTGATGCTGAACATGGGGAAGTTCAGCTTGCCGGCTTTGGCACGGTTGCGCAGACGGATAACGCCCGTGGTGGTCTCTTCGCAGCCGCCGCGAAGATTGACAGCCCATTCGGGATGTTCTTCGTGCAGAATGTTGACCATGTCGCCGCCGTCATCGACCAGCACATCAGGCACGCACTTGAGGGCTTCGCACAGATGATCGTGGTACTCTTCGGGGGTGCAGCCATAGATGGCGAAAATGTTTACGCCGCATTCGGCGAGCGCGGCGGCTACATCGTCCTGCGTGGAAAGGGGATTGCTGCCGGTAGCATACACTTCCGCGCCGCATTCGCTCAGCAGCTTGGCAAGGTAAGCTGTCTTTGCTTCCATATGAACGGAAAGAGCTACTTTCAGGCCCTTGAGGGACTGGTTGCGTTTTACATCTTCAGCAATACCGTTGAGCACGGGCATGTGCTTGGCTGCCCATTCGATCTTCTGTTTGCCCAGAGGGGCGAGGGATGCGTCTTTGATGATGGATGCCATTTTTGTCACCTCAGAAAAGTTGTGCAATGGGGTAGTAGAGGAAGGGGATGGCGATAGCGGGCAGCAGATTGGCTACTTTGATATCCTTATCCAAAGCCATATTGATGCCGATGGCCATAATGAGCAGACCGCCCACTGCGCTCATTTCGTTGATGAGCGCATCGCTGAGGAACGGAGCGATCGCAGTGCCCAGCAGCGCGATGCTGCCCTGATAAATAAGCACGGGTACGGCGGAGAGCATCACACCAATGCCGAGCGAGCCTGCAAATACAATGGAAATAATACCGTCCAGCAGGGCTTTGGCGATCAGCGTAGCATGATCGCCGCGGATGCCGCTGTCAAGCGCGCCTACAACTGCCATAGCACCTACGCAATATACCAGACTTGCGGTCACAAAGCCCTGTGCAAAGGTATTGCCGGGCGTATCGTTGCGTGTAAGTTTCTTCTGCGCCCAATTGCCCAGACGGTTCATTTGAGCGTCAATATTGATCCATGCGCCTGTGATGCCGCCAAGAGCCATGGAAATGATAACCAGCAGCGTATTCTGCGTTTTGACAGCACCCATGATGCCGATCAGGATGATGCTGAGTCCCACACCGGTCATCACGGTTTTGGAGATCGATTCCTTCATGCCGCGGCGCAAAAGCAGCCCAAGCGCGGAGCCGATCACAATGGCAAGACAGTTGATAATGGTACCGATCATATGAGCGGGTACGCCTCCTGTTTTGCGGAATCAGAATACTGAAAAAGGAAGCTGCAAAGGCAGCTTCCTTTTGTCATACGATGCTTACTGAGCAGCAGAAGCGGTTTCCACGGGGTAAACGCTGACCTGCTTCTTGTCGCGGCCCAGACGCTCGAAACGCACGATGCCATCCTTCAGAGCGAACAGGGTATCGTCGCTGCCGATGCCCACGTTCAGGCCGGGATGGATGTGAGTGCCGCGCTGACGAACGAGGATGTTACCGGCCAGAGAGAACTGACCATCGGCGCGCTTGCAGCCCAGACGCTTGCTTTCGCTGTCACGGCCGTTACGGGTAGAGCCCACACCTTTTTTATGGGCGAAAAACTGAAGATTCAACTTCAACATGTTGATGTTCCTCCCATCAAATGATTTGCAAATACCGGGGATATTGTGCTGCGATATCTTCATAGCCTTGCAGAACAGTATTGAGAATGATTCGCGCATCGTGGCTCTTCTCGGGGGAAAGCCCTTCGGGAAGGTCTACCGCAATCAGCGCGGGTTTCTCGGTTACTTTGAGCAGGGGAGTGATAGATGCAACACTTTGAAGAGCGTTGGCACAGGTGGTGATGAGGATGCTTGTTGCGGCGCAGACGATGTCAGAACCGCTCTTTGCATAACCGGCATGTCCTTTGACCGTGAGGCCGCACACGCCGTTTTCATCCCGCCTTACTTGCACGGTTGTCATCAGCCGATAGAGGTGATCTCCACCTTGGTGTACTGCTGACGATGGCCTGCCTTACGGTGATAGTTCTTCTTGCTCTTGTACTTGAAGATGATGATCTTCTCGCCCTTTACCTGAGCCAGAACCTTACCTTCAACCTTCGCACCGGCGAGGGTGGGAGTGCCGATTTCAACGCCTTCTTCGCTGCCCAGCATGAGGACATCGAAGTTGACCTTGCTGTCTACTTCCTGGTCGAGTTTCTCCACATAGATAACGTCCCCCTGGGACACACGATACTGCTTGCCACCGGTCACGATTACAGCGTACATGGCAAAGCACCTCCTAATTATACTCGCCAAGCGTCTGGGTGGCGTTTTTGCGCACTTGAAAACCCCGCTTGAGCGGCTTACCGAGTTACGATATCACAAAAACCTTGATATGTCAAGCGTTTCAGCCAATTTATACCCGGATTTTTATGCTTATTCGATGGGTATTTCCGCGGCCTGCGCAATGGCATAAATATGCTCGCTCACGGCGTTTGCAAAAGCGGCGGAAAGACGGGTACGGAAAGGTGAATCCACAGGAGAAATCAGCGCGAGCATGCGTTTTTTAAGGTCATTTCGCGTTTGTTCGCTGCTGAGCTTCTTTTCAATGGGAATGCGGCGCATGAGCAGAGGAAGGTCGGCTTTCATGACCATGCCCGTGATGGCGGACCAGCCAAGAAGCGAAGCAACAGCGCCGATGGCTGCGCCTGCCAGAAAGCCCAGAGGACCCGCGGCAACCAGCGCAACGCCGCTGCCGCCGCAAAGCACGCCCGCGATGATGGAAACCACCGTGCCAAGAAGCGTGCCCATTGCGGGCAGACCTACCAGCGAGGCGGGACTTACCTTCATATCGGCTGCACCGTAAGCGGACAGGCTCAGCTGCATCTGCTTGCGAGGTACGTCAAAACGGTCGCAAATGGGGTCGATCAGATTTTGAAGCTCAACAGAGATGGATTCCAGCCATTCCGTCAGCGCAGGGGCAAGTGCCTCGCGGGCGGTGGGAGATGAAAGCATTTTCTCCATTTCGTCAGGCAGGCGTTTTTCCAGCTCCTTGAGCGTGCGGATGCCGCCAAGTTTCCAATGCTTCATCAGGGGAAGGATGACTTCATCGATGGAAAGCCCGGTAAGTATATGCGCAACGGAAGGCAGCAGGGAAGGAATGGCTTCATCGGCGATTTGAGCGATCAACTCTTCGGTGATCTCCTCACGGATGGCTTCGCGGAAAAGACGAAGATTTTCATCTACCCAGCCTGCATAAGCCAAACCTTTGGCGATGGAAAATTCGGGTTCGGGACTGCACACAACAACTGCGTCTTCGAATGTTTCACGGCAGAGCTCGCGGAAAAACGGCATGCGGGATGCACCGCCGGTGAGCAGCAGCAAACGCGGCGGACGGGCAGCGGTGAGGCGTTTGGCATTTTCAAGGGAAGCACGGAGCGCTGCCATAAAACTGACGCCGTTGAGCTCAGGAAGCGGTTCGGTGATGAGCTGCTCGGCGAGCTCGTTGTTCATTTCCAGAGGCAGCTTTTGCACGTCGTCATAACAGATGAGCAGCTGTTTTCTGACGGAAGGAGCAGTCTCCTCGGTGAGCCGGGTATAATATTCTTCCTTTACCCTTCGTGCCTCGATTTCACAGTAGCTGTACCAGCTGCGGCTTTCGGCAAAGACGGCTTCAATGGCAGCGCGTTCGCGGCTGTTTTCAACGGCATGACGCAAAAGGGCGGCATCGATCAAGCCTCCGCCGAGTGCAGTTTCGCCAAAGGTGCCGATGCCTGTTTCGCGTCCGTCAACGATATAGGCATAGTCCAGCGTAGAACTGCCGATATCGATCACCAGTGCGCTCTCGTTCAGGATGTCTACATCCAAAGCAACGGTATGCGCGTATTTGGCGTACAGAAAGGCAGCGCGGGATTCGGAGATCACATGAGGCTGGCGTACGCCCGCTTTCAAAAGCAGTTCCTTGTAACGGGCGCGCTCTGCGCTGTTCCAGCCTGCTGGGCAGCCAACGATAAAACTGTCATCACCCGAAAAATAACCCGAGTTGATCAGGTCGCGCAGCACGCCCCTGACAAAGCGGGAGATATCCTCACAGCTGGATGGGTCGGTGGTGAAGCGGCTTTTGAAACGAACGCTCAACTGGTCGGAAAGCGCGTCGGTATAGGCGCGTTCGCCAATGACGATCTCGCCTTCGCGCATACCTACGGCACTGAGCAGGCTGCGCGTACCGCAAAGCGGCACAACAACAGGCTCGATGCCGCTGCCGTGTTCAAAAGCGGCGACGGCGCTTTCGCCGTCGCCCATGTCAAAACCTGTGTATCTCATAGCAACTCCTTAGGTTCAGCCTGCCGCATCCATGCGTACAGCTGCTGTTCCGCGCCTGAGAAGACGCTGGTCATCTGTGGAGATAATGGCAGGGCTAAGTGTGCGGGTAAGGGATTTGCTGGGAAGTGTGTTAAACAGGCGGCTGTTTTCTTCCGTGTAAAGCACAGCGCGCATGCCCAGTTTGGACAGCAGCTGATTGGCTGCGTCTTCGGCGGGGCGGCGGGTCTCCTCATCGCAGTCACAAAGCGCTTCAAGCAGTTCGGAGGCGCGGCTGAGCAAAACAGGGTCGGCATTTTTTCCGTCACCGCGAGCCTGCGAGTTCAGATAGGCAAAATCATCGAGGTAACGGTCGATCGCGGTGATTTGCGCATCCATAACGGAAAGCAGACGCTCGGGGGAAATGCTGACGGCAACACGGATATCATCATTGGCGGGCAGGAAAGAGCGCTGCTTTTTGTCGGAGATGTATCCGGCAAAAGAAGCCAGAAGAGCAGCGCCCGCCAAAACCGTCATGCCCCAGTATCCCTTCAGAACACACCATGCAATCAGCAGTCCAAGCGCAGCCAAAGCGCACATCAGAAAAGGAGAAAGCGTGTTTTTTTGGCTGCTTTTTGGGGGAGATACCCATACTTTGCCGGCTGCGGCGGTATCCAGAAAGTGCAGCGAGCCTTTGAGGCAATTCATCAGAACGCCCGCCTGCTGGCGAAGCGTGTCATCGCTGATGGATGCAAGGGCATTCTGCTCTGTTTGCAAAAGGGCGTGGCGAAGATGGCGGATGGCATCAGCCGGGCTTGTTTGCGCTGTGATGACATTTGAAAGCAGCGGTCGCTGCTCCTGCCAGTATTGCATCATAGACATGGCTTGTACCTCAAAGCTTGGAAAGCTCGCGCAGTTCTTCCTCAGTCAGTTCACGCCACATGCCGCGGGGCAGGTCTTCCAGCTTCAGGGGGCCAAAGCGGATGCGGCGCAGCATGACCACCTGATGACCAACCTGTTCCACCATTTTACGTACCTGACGGTTACGGCCTTCGTGGATGGTAACAAGAATATCGGTGTACAGGCCTTTGAAGCCCAGGATTTTAACTTTGGCGCGGGCGGTTTTGCGGCCGTCTACCATAACGCCGGCTTCCAGACGGCGGGCTTCCTGCTGCGTCAGCTCATTGCTTACGCGGGCAAGGTAGGTTTTTTCCACCTCCATGGAGGGGTGAAGCATACGTTCGGTGAGGTCGCCGTCATTGGTGAGCAAAAGCAGGCCTTCGCTGTCATAGTCCAGACGGCCGACGGGATACAAGCGCACGGGATAATCGCGGAATTTGTCCAAAACCGTGGCGCGGCCTTCGGGGTCGCTGGCGGTGGTCACTTCGCCCGCAGGCTTGTGATACATGATATATTTCTTTTCGGGTTCAGGAGTGACCAGCTTGCCATCCACACGGATATCCTGACCGATTTCGATCTGAACACCCATTTCGGTGATCACTTCACCGTCAACGGTAACATGACCCTCAGCAATCAGCTTTTCTGCGGCGCGTCGGGATGCAACGCCGCTCAAAGCAAGGTATTTCTGTAAGCGCATCATATGTTTGAGCCTCCTTATACACAATAAGAATAGCAGAAACAACGGTGAATGGCAAGCGGAGATATATCTAACCAAATTCTCATAATCCTTTTTGAAAAACTTTAAGCAAAAGCCTCTGACCTATGTTATGATTACCATGCTGCAGGAGAAATGCAGATGTTAACAGCGGAGGTTTGTAATGGCTAAGTATACCATTGAAGATATCGAAATTCTGCGCGCCAAAAGCGGTATTTCATATGAAGAAGCCGTCAATTTGCTCGAGTACCACAACGGCAGCCTGGCGAGGGCGTTGGTCGATCTGGAGAAGAACGGCAGGCTGAAAAACGAAGGCAGCAAGCCCGAAAAGGGTTTTCGGGGAATCATCGACTTTTTGTTCCATCTTCGTGTGCTGATCAAAAAGGATAAAACGGTCATCATCAACGTCAGTTCGTTGTTTGTTATCGTTTTGCTGTTGTTTGCTGCGCATATCTGCGTGATCGGTCTCATCGCATCGCTGCTGCTCGGATACAGGATCAGCGTCGAAAAAGACAGCGAAGCTTTTGCGGATGACCATATCGACGACATGGTCAAAAAGGCTAAAAACAGTGTTCACAGCACGGTAAATCATTTTGCCAAGCAGTTTGCGGATGAGAAGAGCGAATCCTCCGCACGCAATGATCAGGCTGCAAGCGGAACGCGCCCTGTTAATGTACAGTTTCCCGATGGGGGCAGTGTGGACGTAAGAGATGACGGCGACGGCTATCACGAAGCCGATATCCACTGAAGGAGGCAAGAACGGTGAACAAAATTTTGATCGTTGAGGACGAAAGCAAAATCGCCCGTTTTCTGACCCTTGAGCTGGAACATGAAGGCTATGCCGTCAAAACAGCATCCGATGGGCGCTCGGGATTGGAAACCTGTCTGGAATGGAAGCCCGATGTAATGATCCTTGACCTGATGCTTCCTCAGCTCAGCGGCATTGAAGTATGCAGAAGAGTGCGCCAGACAAGCGATGTGCCCATCATCATGCTTACGGCAAAAGATGACGTGAGCGACAAAGTGATGGGCCTTGATATGGGCGCGGATGATTATATGACCAAGCCGTGTGCCATTGAGGAGCTGCTTGCCCGCATCCGTGTATGTTTGAAAAAGCACAGGGCAGACCAAGCACAGGACAGCGGCTTAAGAAAGCAGGGGCAGCTGTATATCGAACCTGCCAGCTACAGCGCGGGTTTTGGCGATATGCCTGTTGCGCTTACCAAAAAGGAATTTGATCTTTACAATTACCTTTGGCAGCATGAAGGCAAAGCCGTTACGCGCGATGAATTGCTCAATAATGTATGGGGCTATGAGTTTATGGGTGATACCAACATTGTTGATGTTTATGTGCGCTACCTGAGACAGAAAATCGATGACCGTTTCGGCATCAAGACCATTCATACGATCAGAGCTGTGGGGTATATGTTCCGTTATGAATAATACACAGGAAAATTGGCCGATGGCGGATGCCAAACGCACCGAACCGCCTGAAGCCAAACAGGCTTCGCGTGTATCAGCGGTTGTTCGTGCTATGGTTGCAAAAGCCGTCAGCAATCTGCGCTTTTCACTTACGTTTCGCATCGCCATGCATTATGCTGGACAGCTGCTCAAGTCAGCGCTGCCTGTGTGTTGTGTGCTGGTGCTCGCGCTGTGCGCATCGGAGATGCCCGCAGCAAACCGTACGCTGGATGCGCTTGCGCTGATGACGCCTGAAAACGGCAGGCAGTATTCCGCCGCACAGCTTGCAGGGCTTGATGTGTATGAGGCATGGATGCCGGAGAAAGATATCCCCGTAGGAGTTGCGGGCTACGGCGAACGGTCTCGGCTTTTGTTTTCAAAAATGAGTGACTACGAAAGCGCTTGTTTTGTGATTTGCCGAAATACAGCAGATGGTACCATTGCTGCGGCTTATCAGGCGGGGGACCTTTTCCGTCACATCAGCTATGTTGTTCTTGTTTTTGCCTGTATGGAACTGTACAGGGTTTTTGCGTTTATACGCAGCAGAAACCGTCTGCAGCCCGTTGTGGTGCAGCCGATCAAAGATATGGCTGAGAAAGCGGCAGCCGTGAGCGCCAACAACCTGAGCGACCGCCTGAGCGTAGAAGGCGCCAAGAACGAACTGAAAGATCTTGCGCTGGTGATCAACGGCATGCTCGACCGCATCGAGACAAGCTACAACAGTCAAAAGCAGTTTGTAAGCGATGCGTCCCATGAACTGCGTACACCCATCGCAGTCATTCAGGGATATGTAAGCATGCTGCAGCGCTGGGGAAAAACGGATAAAGAAGTTCTTGACGAAGGCATCAGCGCCATCGAACAGGAAGCTGCCGCCATGAAAGAACTGGTGGAAAGACTTTTGTTCCTTGCCCGCCATGACAAGAAAACGCTTATGCTGGAAGTGGAAAGCTTCGATCCTCTCGAAGTGATGAGCGGTATCCACAGAGAAGCCAAAATGCTTTCCGAGGATCATGTATTTGAACTGATTCCCGCTCAGAATACACTGATCAGCGGCGATAAAGATATGATCAAGCAGCTGATGCGTATCCTGCTGGATAACGCCATCAAATACACGCCCGCAGGGGGCAGCATTACGCTTGGTGTGAAAAAGGAGCGCGGTCATTGCGTCTTGAGTGTCACCGATACGGGCGCAGGCATCTCTGCAGAAGATTTGCCCAAAATATTCGACCGTTTCTATCGCTGTGACGATGCCAGGAAAACTCAAACCAGCGGACACGGTTTGGGGCTCAGCATTGCGCGCATTATTGTAGCTTCCCATGGCGGCAAATTGAAGGTGCGCAGCAAAGTGGGCGTGGGCACAACGTTTTCGGTGCTTTTGCCTCTTGGAAATGAATAACACTCAGAAAAGGCAGGGAGAATCGACTCCCTGCCTTTTAGTATGCAATGGAAAAACCGTATTCAAAAAGTCTGCTCAAGTCCATCCATGCGCGGTTGCGTGTGGTTTCGCCGAGAATAACGGCGATAAGCGTTTTGTCTCCGCGCTGTGCAGCACCAGCATAACAGAATCCTGCGGCGGAGGTATATCCGCTTTTGACGCCTGCTGCGTTGGGGATATAGTACTCGCTGTTGGGGTCAAAAATTTCCCACACATTTTGCAGCACACGTTCGTTTCGCTGAGCAATGGGAGGAATGGTGTAGCTCATGCAGGTGACGATTTTACAGAAAACAGGGTCTGTAAGCCCCAAACGCGTTGCGGCAGCCAAATCGCGCGCTGTGGTAAAGTGGTTGACATCGTGATAGCCGTGTGGGTTGACGAAGTGCGAGTTGCTCATGCCGATTTCAGCAGCAAGCGCGTTCATTTCATCCGCAAAGGCTTCCACGCTGCCTGAGCACAATTCTGCAACCGCATTTGCCGCATCGTTTCCCGAGCGTATCATCAAGCCGTGCAGCAAATCCTCCGCACGCATCTGTTCGCCCGGAAAAACGGGAACGATGGAACTGTCTGCGGGGATATCTGCAGCGGACGGTGGAATCGTGACGGTTTGATCAAGCGAAAGGCTTTTCAGAGCCAACAGCAGCGTGATGATTTTGGTCGTGCTGGCGGGGTACATTTTTTCATCCGCATTGGATTCCATCAGCACCTTGCCGGATGGTGCATCGATCAGGATAAAAGAAGGTGCATAAAGCTGATCTTCGGTTAGGGCTGAGGGCGTGCTCTTGTCGTAGTAGATGGGTGCAATAAGTCCTGTTTGACTCAGGTCGCTCATCAGTAGTTCCCAGGTATCGGGAGTTACAATGCCCGTTTGCTCTTCGGGCGTCAGCGCCTGCTGAAACGCTTTGACAGCCGCTTCTGTTCTGCTGCCGTATACGCCATCAGGAGTTGCTTTCAAAAACCCAAGGTCGATCAAGCGGTTTTGAAGCTCTTTCACGCGCGCACCGCTGCTTTCTCTGCGGAGCGTACGCAGCGCAGTTTCTGCTGCGGCGTCAAAAAGCAAGGCCTGCGTGTTTGCGTCTGCAATGCCGTTTACATCGATTTCATACCCCGCAGCATGCAGAAGGCGCTGGGCTTCCGTGACGGCAGCGGCTGTCTTTTCACCGTAGGAACCGTCCGCGGCTCCTGAACTGAGTCCAAGCGCGTTTAATCTGTTTTGCATGGCTGTGACGGCTTTTCCTGTGCTTCCCTGACGGAGCACATCATACTGAGCAAAGGCAATCGTGGGTATCAGGATAAGAGCAAGAAACAGAGAAATCAGCTTTTTCATTCTGCGTTTCGCTCCTTTCAGGTGAATGTTATTCGAAGATAGAACGACCGATGCGGCCTGTTTCATGCAGGTCTTGCCAAAACATGGGCGGCATATATTCTCGTGGAGGGATGATGATGAAAGCTGTTTCAAAGCATCCAAAGATATGTATGCTGATTTTTGCGGTGGTACTTGTATGGCGTATCCTCGGGGCGCCCGTGAATGAGGAAGATTTACAAAATGTCAAAACCTCTCTTTGGCAGGCGAGAACGCTGCTGCCTGACCGTGCAGCCAGAATGCTGAAACTTTGGCTGCCTGCAGAAGAAAGCGGAAATAGCTTAAACAGCAAGTCAGATGATGACACCATTGCCGTGTACAGCACACAGGAGGGAAAAATCCTCAGCCTTTCCTTGGAGGAATATGTGCAGGGAGTAGTGGCTGCCGAGATGCCTGCGCAGTATCATACGGAAGCACTGAAAGCGCAGGCGGTCGCTGCGCGCACAAGGGTGCTTTGGCAAATGGAACAAGGCGGGTGTGAAAAATCCCCGGGGGCTGTCATTTGTACGGACAGCGCGCACTGTCAGGGCTATGCATCGCCTGACGTATGCAGAGAAAAGTGGGACGATGACTACGGGATATATGCTGAGCGTATTGCGCAGGCGCAAAGCCAAACCCATGGAGAATGGATCGCTTACGAAAACAAACCCATTGCTGTATTATACCATGCCATCAGCGGCGGGAAAACAGAAGACGCACAAACCGTATTTTCGCAGGCAGTTCCTTATCTGGTAAGTGTACAAAGCGCTAACGAAGAAAGTGTGCGGGGCTATCAGACGGAGAAAAAGATATCGTATACGGAAATGTGCCAAATGCTGCGCAGTGAAGAGCTTTTTTTGAATCTGACGGAAGAAGAGCTTCAAAGAAGTTTCGCGATTCTTGAATATACACAGAGCGGACGCGTCAAAAACGTTCAAATCGGAGAAGGGCAGCTTGATGCAGGCAAACTGAGAGAATTGCTCGAACTGCGAAGCACTTGGTTCAGCATTTCGGCAGATGCTGAAGGAATCACGTTTTATACGCGCGGGTACGGTCACGGCGTCGGCATGAGCCAGGCGGGAGCCAATGCGATGGCTGCTGCAGGCATGGATTATCAGCAAATACTGAAACACTACTATACGGGTGTTGAAATTGTAGAGTAAATAAAGAATGAAAACCTTCGCCAATGGGCAAGCTTTTGGCGGAGGGATGCCAATGCAGTGGAAAAAGATCACAGGAACACTCAAACATGCTTATGAAAGCTATGACCGGTTTATGGAAAAGCAAGGCTTTGGCCTTGTTGTGGTGTTGTGCATAACCATTATTGGGTCAAGTGCGCTGTATACGTTTCATATCCGCCCAAAACAATTTGAAAACCAACAGGAAAGCCCTTCAAGCGTAGAAGCGAGCCTGCAGCAGGGACAAACACTGTTGGAAGCGCAGCAGCTGGTAAGCAGCAGCCGGACGGTGATTCCTGTGCCGAGCGAATCGCCGTTCGTTTTTTCATCGCCTGTAGAGGGCTTTCTGGAACGTGATTTTTCCATGCTGGAGCCGCAGTACTTTGCCGCAGCCAATTACTATCGCGTGCATCCGGGCATAGACCTGCAAGCGGAATACGGAACGCCTGTCAAAGCCTGTGCGGATGGGCAAGCGGTTTCTGTCTGGCAGGACCGTGAACTTGGGCTGTGTGTGCGTATCCTGCATGAGCAGGGATATGAGGCTGTATATGCAGGATTAAGCGATGCAAGTTATCTCAAAACAGGCGATCCCGTAATGCGCGGGCAGACGATCGGCCACGTGGGAAACGGCGTACTTGCGGAAAATGATGCCAAGCCGCATCTTCATCTGGAAGTTTGGCTTGGTACAACTGCGGTTGATCCTGTACAGCTGTTTTTGGGAATCGTTCAATAAAGGTGATCGTTCATGTGCGGAATCATTGGGTATATCGGTTCAAAACAGGCAGCGGATATATTGCTGAATGGCTTGGAGAAACTATCCTACCGTGGATATGACAGCGCAGGAATTGCTGTGGCAAAGCCTGACGGAACATTTGCAGTGCGAAAGTCGGAAGGAAAATTGGAACGACTCAGGCAGCTTGTGGGGCAAAAGACGATCGAAGGAACGTGTGGTATCGGTCATACGCGTTGGGCGACCCATGGCGCAGCCAACGATATAAACGCACACCCGCATACGGATATGATGGGTGAGTTCGCGGTCGTTCATAATGGCATCATCGAAAACTATGCAGAAATCAAAGAACAGCTTATGAAAGACGGCGTGCGCTTCAAAAGCGAGACCGATTCAGAAGTGATCGCACTTTTGCTGGCGAAGCTGTATGACGGAAATATGAGAAATACCATCGTACAGGCTTGCAGATACTTTCGCGGAAGCTATGCATTTGCAGCGCTTTGCAAGCACGAGCCCGGATATATATTCTGCACCCGTTTCTTTAGTCCGTTGATCATGGCATGGCAAAGCGGCGAAGGATTTCTGGCGTCAGATGTTCCTGCGCTGCTGCCTTTTACGCGCAATGTTGTGTATCTGGAAGATGGCGAAATCGGTGTTCTTTCCCAAAACGGCATGCAGATTTTGGGATGGGATGGAAACAGAAAACAGGTAAATCCCGTAAGTATCAAGTGGGAATATGCTGCAGCCGACAAAAACGAATACGACCATTTTATGCTCAAAGAAATTTTTGAGCAGCCGCAGGCAATTCAAAATACCTTTTTACCCTACAAAGATTTGACGGATAGTGCCTGGTTTCCGTGGAAAAAAGATATTGCAAGCAAAATCCGTAAAATCACCATCGTCGGCTGCGGTACGGCGTATCATTCGGCAATGATTGCAAAACATGCATTTGAACAATTGGCGAAAATACCAGCTGAGGCTGATACGGGGAGCGAGTACCGTTACAGAGAGGCAGTTGTTGGTGACAACGAAGGGTTCGTTGCCGTATCGCAAAGCGGAGAAACCGCAGATACGCTTGCAGCACTTCAAAAGGCGAAAGAAAAAGGAATGCTGACGATTGCTGTATGCAATACGCCCGGTTCAGGTATTGTGAGAGAAGTGGGAGAAAGCAATGCACTATATACCAACGCAGGCCCGGAAATTGCCGTGGCAAGCACAAAGGCATTTGTAACGCAGACCGAAATGCTTTTGATGGCTGCAGTGCAAATGGGAATAATGAATGGCAGTCTGGAGCAGAAAACGGCGGAGGAAATCTGGAGCGCCATAGAACAGACAACTGAAAAAATGAAAATCGTTCTCAGTATGCGTGAACAAGTCAAAGCAGCTGCTCACAAAGCAACAAACTACAAACACGTCATTTTTATCGGCAGAGGCATCGACTATGCGCTGGCGCGTGAAGCCGCCTTGAAACTCAAAGAGGTCAGCTACCTTTATTGCGAAGCCTATCCTGCGGGCGAATTGAAACACGGCCCCATTGCTTTGGCAGAGCAGGGCGTTGTGGTGGTCGCGATCCTCACACAGCCCCAAACGGCAGACAAAACCGTTGGTAATCTGCAGGAGGTCAAAGCACGAGGGGCGTCTGTCATCGCTGTATGTACAGAGAGCGTCGCGGCAAAACTTGAAGGCTTGGCTGACGAAGTGTTCGTTATCCCCGATGCAAACGCTTGGACGGCGCCGCTAATGGCAATCGTACCGCTGCAAATGCTTGCGTACGAGGCTGCATTGCTGCTTGGAAACGATGTTGACCAACCGCGCAATCTGGCCAAAAGCGTATGCGTGGAATAAATACTTGACAGTTTTGCGCCCCTTTCCTATACTGACAGCAGAAGGAAAGGGGCGTTTTTATGAAGATCGGTATTTTTCTTGATCATCTGAGAGAAGCCGGCAATCAAACAGGATACTCGCTTGAAAAGATAGCGATGGAAGCAGCCTCTTGCGGGATTGTGGGGCTTCATGTAAACGGTTCGTTCTGGATGGAAAACGAAAGTCGTGTTGACGAATTGGCAGCGAAAAGCGGCTTGGAAATCGCAGCTGCTGATTTGATGTGTCAGCTTACACAGGGGCAGGATATTGATAAAGCGGAAAAAATGATCCGTTTTATGTCGCGCAAGGGCGTAGAACAGCTGCTGTTGATCCCGGGTTTTGTTCATCCTGCGCAAAGCAGGCGCTCGGCAATGGATGAAGCGATGCGTCATTTGAAGGATATTCTTTATCTGGCCCGCAGCCTTCATGTGAAATGCTCTTTGGAAGATTTTGATCATGTTGATGCGCCTTACGGAACGTATCAGGAACTGGCGGTGTACACCGAAAGTTTGCCCGAGTTGGGCGTTTGCTTTGACACAGGCAATTTTGCTTTTTATGCGCAGGATGCGCTGGAAGCATACGAAAAGCTGGAGCCGACCATTTGCATGGTGCATGCAAAAGACAGATGCTCTCACGGCAGAATGGGGGAAGAAGCTGTTAAGGCGGTTGATGGCAAATTACTGTATCCCTGTGCCGTCGGCAGCGGAGAAATTCCCATTGCCGAAATTCTTCAGTGCTTGAAGGCTAATGCCTATCAGGGCTATGTGATGATCGAGCATTTCGGTTCGGCTGACATGCTTGCAGACATGCGCAGCTCTGCAAAGTGGTTGCAATCAAAAATTAAATAAAGCAAAACATCCGTCTCGTCAAAACACGGGACGGATGCTTTTTTATCGCTTGTGAAACAGATCATCCAGAATGCTGCGGTAAGCCTGTACCTGTGGAAGAGATTCGAATAAATGGCGGAAATAATCATCACACAATGCGTTGCAAACAGAACATAGTATGATTCCCTGATGGAAAGACGAGTAAATCCGCGTGACTTCATATTCCTTTTTGGAAAGGAATGCTATCGAATCGTATAAGCCAAGCGTACTGTCCAATCCGAACAACTGAAATTTTCTCAGATTTTGAAAAACAGCTCGTTTACCAATGCTCATGCAAAGCAAGGATGCATAGGGAGTGAAAATATTCTCGGTTGTTGGAATAGGTAAAAGCTTATTATGAGGCTTTTCCGAAAGAAAATCCGTAAAGCATTCACTTTGTCCCCAAATACCGGCACAGGAATGGTTTTTCTGTTTTTGGTAAATACGTTTGCATGTGCTTGCGAGCATGGAATGCTTAACGGGTTTGATAAAAAGCAGGGGCAACACGGCTTCTGAGGGAGTGGAGAATGTGAATGCAAAGGTATTGTTTGCGCGGCTTTGTTCAAAGGGAATCTCACGCGTAATCAAAGAGATGAATTCAGCAAGCGGATTGCCACCTTCCAAGGTAAGTTTGTGCGTTTCGGAACAGGTACCGCTTTGCGGCGAAAAGAAGAAAAAGAAACGGTTTGATTTGTGATCGTATAGCTTTGAAAAACGCATCCTGCTGCACAAGCCATCTAACGTCGCTGATTGCTGAAAAACGATGTCTCCAATGTCGGGAAGCATTTCGCGCAGTCCCTGTGCACAAGTCAAAAGGCAAACTGCCAAATAACCGTTTGAATAAGTTTGAATGTTTGCATCGGTTGGTGGCTGCAGGGTATCGAGCATATAGGAATGATAAAACAAACCGTTCCAAGTGGGCATGGATTCCAGCGAGGCTATACAATCAGCAATAAGATTCAACGCCGAAGAAGCTGTGATCAAACGCAGCTTTGTTGCTGCAAGAACAGAACATAAATACATGCCTATCGTTTCGGGCGTTGTATGTTTGGAAAGTTCGATTTGCGGAGCGATGCGTATGTATTCGGGTGGAAATTCGCTTGCCGATTCTTCAAGTGCGGTTTCAAAATAGGCATAGGTTTTATCGCAAAGGTTCATAAGCTGATTTTGTTCCTGTTCGTTGAGTGCAATTTTATCATTTGGTATCTGCTCAAGATAGGGAGAAAGAAACGGAAACGCAGCCCAGGTCAATGCAGGCAACAAATAAATCGGATTTCGGTTGATAAAGGCACAAACGGCAGAAAATGCAGCAAAACCCATGTTTAAACCGAAATCAAGCATGGATTGTTGGGGTGATAAGTCAGAAACAGACAAATCCTGCAGGTGCTGCCGTGCAAAGAAAAGCCGATAAACAGCTGTCAGCGCTCCATAGGACTGCTGAAAAGCAGTAACAGGAAGCAAGCTTAACTGCATGAAAAAAGTTGACCACTTGGTACGCTTGAGATACAAGCGTGCAATATCCGGCAGCAAAAAAACGATGAGCATCAACAATGGATGGTTCGTCAAAGCAGCAAAGCACATCAGAAGTAATTGAAAAAACGCATTAACGTAATAAAGAGAATGCTGCATCAGGCGTGAACGACCGTTTCTGCCAAGCGCTTCGCGTGTCGTAGAAGTGCTTGTGGGCAGTAAAAGAATCGTCTGCTGTATGGCGTTTCTTGCGGATTCATAGATATGCTGCGCAAATGATTGCAAGCTTTGAATCGGCTGATAATAAAAGAATGCATCAGCATCGGTCACGGTATGTTTGAAATAACTTGCGGTAACGTGATGCTGCAGCACCTTTCCAAAAGGAAAAGCAGAGCGGAATGTATCCCGATACGCTTGAATGTCAATAATGGCGATTTCGTTTGTTTGGTGGAAACAGGGGAAAATATGCGAAAAAAACGATGCGCGTTCGGGTTTCGCAATCAGAGACGGACGGATGACGGCATATCCCCGCATTTTATCGCCATAGTTGGAAAGTTGATTCAGCGGATGCAGTATCGTTCCAATCAGCTTTGTGATGCTGTTTGGCGGAGGTGTTATGGTGGTGTCAAGAGAAATGACGTAACGGTATTGATGGAGAAAATCTTTGTACTCAAAAGTACTGAACAGAAAATCTTCTTCAGGCGCCTCTCCGCTGATGATTTTCATTACTGCATCCATTCCTCCGTGACGCCCTTCCTGCGAATGAAAGGTCTTACCGCCGGGATAAACGACTCGTCCTCGCTGAAGATAAAAGAGAGGATGCCCTGTTTCTTTGCAAAGAGAATTGACTGCGTTGTAACACGCATCAATGATTTCTTCGTCCGTAAAATGAACGGCGGTTATACCCGGCGTAAATTCACCCAGCAAAAGAAAGTGGATGTTCTCGTCAGTATTTGCCTCGTGCATGACAGATAAATGTTTTACGGCTTGAATGGCATCATCAATGCTGTGCAGGAGAGCATGGCATACAACAAGCGTCTGATTTTCGTTTGATAAATGATTGACAGCGATTTTTGGAAGAATTTTTATGGAAGAGGAGTTATTCAGCCAACGTCTAAACAGCAGCTGGACCACGGAAAGGAAAAACAACGAAAAGGGAATCAAAATCCATAGGGGATAGTTGAGAAAGAAGCCAACAGCAGATAAAATGACAAAGCAAATCCAAGAAAGAAAACGGAATATGATATCACTTTGCTTGTGAAGTGTTGTTTTGCATTTTTGAGCAAAACCGTATGCGTTTAGTTTTTGCAAAAGCAACTGGTACCCATCGTCAACCAAATAATACCCAACATGAGAAGATACAGAAGAAGGTTGTGCTTTTTGCGCAAGTGAAACGATGGTTTCACAAATGACGCGTTCTGTACGGTGTGTATGCCGTGCAATACGCGCTGCTTGTGCGCGATACATACTTCG